>NZ_JBTMWV010000030.1:0-25302 GCF_054489345.1 Devosia sp. A369
GAAAATCAGCCATGATGTCTCCTCCATATTCAATCTAATGTCGTATTTTTAACACAATTCGAACGGCCTGACAGATGTGTAGGAATATTGTTGTATTCGGTTTGATTTATTGTAATGGAAGTAGACATTCTTCGTGATGTCTTTGTTAATTGGGCCTTGATCAAAGAACGAACTATATTTTTGTTTGATTTACATTAGCTCGCTGTTGTCACTTTTCTGTGTTCCGGTCTCGATCTCACACTGGAACCGCTGCTTAGAGCCCAACCCAAAAAGGGTTGAGCAGTTTCAGCAGGTTGTGATTCAGTTCGGTTGCGAGACTGAACGGAGACCACAATGGCCTGGACTGAAACTGCCCGACGCCAGTATGCGCGACGTGGACGTCGCTATTCAAGTGATCTGACCGATCCGGAGTGGGCGATCCTTGCGCCCCTGCTGCCGCCGGCGCGGTCTACCGGTCGCCCCCGAACCACGGATTTACGGGCGGTAATGGACGCTGTTCTCTACATGGCTTCAAGCGGCTGCCAGTGGAGCCTGCTGCCTGGAGAATTTCCACCGCCATCGACGGTGCAGCGTTATTTCTATGCTTGGCGCGACAGCGGTCTGCTCGCCATCATCAACCATCACCTGGTGATGGTCACCCGCGAACTGGCAGGGCGAGAGGCCTCACCCTCGGCCGGGGTGATCGACAGCCAAAGCGTCAAAACCACCGAAAGTGGCGGCATCCGGGGCTATGATGCCGGCAAGAAGATCAAGGGCCGCAAACGCCATATCGTCACCGACACGCTCGGCCTCATGGTGGGGCTGGTGGTGCACAGTGCCGCCCGAGTGCTCCAATCCATCCGCTCCAGCTTTCCCTGGCTGCGCCATGTGTTCGCCGATGGCGGCTATGCCGGCCCCAAACTGCGCGGCGCACTGGCCAGGATCGGCGACTGGAAACTGCAGATCGTCAAACGCTCCGATATCGCCAAGGGCTTCGAACTCCTGCCGCGCCGCTGGGTGGTCGAACGCACCTTTGCCTGGCTTGGCCGATGCCGGCGGCTCGCCAAGGACTGGGAGAAATCCATCGCCAGCGCCCAGGCATGGATCTTCATCGCCCACATCCGCATCCTCACCAGGCGCATCGCAAGGCATTGCAATTGCTCATAGAGTTTTGAGTCGGGCTCTTAAATGCTGAAGTGGATGGGTCTTCGATAATTGTCGCAAGGCGCAGCAGGCCACCTCCGCCAGCAAAGCCGTCGAAATCGCTGTCTAAATCGTCAGATAGATGCGCACCGATGTTCGACGCGCTCAGCACCGTGGAACCGCCGGGCCTTGATCTGGCAACCGCCAGAATCCTTGAGGCGACTGACCCTGCCCGCGACGCCTGCCTCTCGTCGAGGATCGCGTCAGAGACCGGCTGGGCCAGCTTTCTGATCGCCTTGGTGATGCCGGCTGACTCGATGGTGTGTTCAGCGCTGGCGACCTGATGATGATGTCCGTGCTGCTCAGCCCAAACACCCGAGCCGCCTCCCGCCGGCTGTGACCCTCAACGAAGACAACCGCCGAACAGCCCCATAAACCTCCACTGCCAACATCCCCGGCGGCCCCCGCAAAGAAAACCAGCCTAACCACTGGACGACTTTTGCGCCGCCCGCATCAGCGCAAATGCCGACGCTCCGTGGCCTAACGTCTCACCGCCATGCACACTGCTAAAGGGCCGATCTGCATTGGCTGGCCCTGAAGTGGGATGGCTTCTTGTGAGCCACCCCACTTTGCACCTGCGCGTTTTACGGCGTGCGGATACCGATTACTGCTTCGCTGCTGCCTTGACGGTTTGGGTCAGCAGGTCCTCGAAGGCGATTGTGGCGGGGCGGCGCATGTAGGTGACGATGTCACCGGCGATGAGCGGCGCGTACCAGCGTTCGGCGATGACGCTGGTGCCCTTGAGGATGCCGATGACGCACAGAATCTGTGCAGCGTTACAGTCCACGTCGTGGCCGATACCGCAAACGATCTCCAGCGTCAGATCGAAGTCGCCATCGCCGAACCAGAGCGCCACGACCTGTGCGGCCGCGTTCGGGTAGACGTGGATCCAGTTATACTCGACATATTCAGCGTCGCACTTGCCCCAGGCCGTCTGCCAATCTTGCGACGTCCGGCAGGCATTGAGCGCAAACTCCAGCACCGCGCCGTATTCCGTACGAGTCGAGAACAATGCGCAGGTGGAGACCAGTAGCTCGCGGGTGTCGTTGGCCGTATAGGCGCGGGCCGCGAGCACGGCGTTGAACACTTCGCCCAGAATGCCATTGCCAGCTGCTGAAATCTGCGCATCCAGGTAGGCCAGGCGTGCGGCTTCACGGGCACGGCCGGGTGCGACCATGCCGCAAATAGTGCCGCGCATCTGGCCGCCAATCCACTCGTCGAATGGATTGTCCATTGACCCGCTCAGCGGCGGCAGGACGCCGCGGCGGATATTGGTCAGCGCAACTGCTTCCGCCGACCAGCCCAGGGGGATCATGCCGGTCCAGCGCTCGGCGATATCGGTGCTGGTGACCGCGTGGCCCTTTTCACCAAAGGCTTCCAGGAATGCCAGCTCAAACGTGATGTCGTCATTGTAGGTGTTAGGTTCACGTACATAGTCGCGGATCGGGCCGAACACCTCGGCAATGTTCTCGGCCGTATAGCCCTCGAGTGCGGTGCCGGCAGCAGCGCCTACGAACTGACCCAGCCAAGCCGCACGGGTCTGGTCGGCGAATGTGTCTCCATGCACGTCGACGGCCTCGTCGTCAGGCCAGACCGTATCCTTGTCCATCGCGTCCCAGTCGGCATAGCGCAGCGTCTTCTGCGAGGGATGCTCGGGGTCGGGCTTGGCATTCTGCATGATCACGCGCAGGCGCATGTCGATCATATAGAGCGTTTCGAAATCGCCGGCCTCAAGCGCGGCAAGGCCCTCAGCCAGCAGGTCCTGATAGGGCGCCAACACATAGCCCTTGCTCACCATCGACTGCAGCGCACCGGCCATCAGGCATTCCGGCGCCGCCGAGCCGGGCACATTGCTCTTCCAGAACATGGCGACTGTCATGTCGCCGGCAGCCATGACAGCGCTGGCATCCCAGGTCTGCTCCTCCGCAGTGCGGACGACTGGCTTGGTGTTGCGCAGCAGGTCGCGCGTCAGTTCCCAGGCTTTCATAAAGGGTATTCCTTCGACGTTAGGAGTGGGTACGTGTCTTGGCCTGGCGGCGGGCTGCATAAACGGTCAGCACCAGCACCGGCACGAGGTAGGGGATCATCTGCATCAGCTCATTGGGCAGGCCCAGGGTCTGCATGGTGATCGCGGTGGTCTCGGCTATCCCGAGCACGGCGGCAGCGGCGAAGGTGCCCCAGGCGGTGCCCATGCCCATCACCTGGGCGGCAATGGCGATGAAGCCGCGTCCGGCAGTCATGTTCTGGGCAAACCAGCTGACATATCCCATCGACAGATAGGCGCCGGCTGCGCCGCCGAACATGCCTGACAGGGCGAGCGCCTGCAGCTGCGTGCGGTTGCGTGAAACGCCCGCCGTGGCTGCCGCTTTGTGGTCAGAGCCAACGGCCCGGATATGGAGGCCAAACGGGGTCCGCGCCAGCATGATTGATACCAGCGGTACCGCCAGAATGGCGACGTAGGTCAGCATATGGTGGCCTGATAGCAGCGGTCCCAGCACAGGCAGGTCACGCACTAGCGGGATGTGCAGATTGGGCAGCACGCCGCTTTTCAACGCGCCCGACATGCCCTTGTCGCCGGTGGCGAGGAACAGTCCCAGCGTCGTCGCCGAAGCCGCCGCCATGTTCAGGGCAATGCCCGTTATGATAAAATGCGTACCCAGACCATTGATCGCCAGCGCCATCAGGGCGCCGAGCATGCCACCACAGACGAGGGCGGCAAACAGCCCAATGAACGGTTGCCCGGTCCAGGCGCTGGCCAGCACGCCAACCAGCGCGCCGGACAGCATGATGCCCTCCATGCCGATGTTCAGCACCCCGGCGCGGTCCGAAATCAGGATGCCCAGCGCCGCCAGCAGCAGCGGCGTCATCACGCGCAGCACGGTTGCGAACAGCGCCGGATCGGAAATGTTGTTCCAGATCGCGTCGATCATGCTGCCTGCTCCTCGCCCTTGATGTCGCGGATGAGCCGCAGGAAAGCGGGGTGGCGGAAAATGGCCGTTGCGGTGACGGTCAGCATGATCGCGGCCGTCACTAGCCCCACCACTTCGCTTGGCACGTTCAAATTGCGCGCAAGGCTATCTCCACCCACTTGGAGATAGGCCAGAAACAATGCCGCCGGGATGACGAGGAAAGGGTTTTCACGCGCCAGGATCGCCACGGTGATGCCGGTCCAGCCATGGCCGGGCAGGCTGGTCCAGGTAAAGCGGTTATAGAGCCCCAGCACCTCGATGGCGCCCGCCATTCCAGCGACGAGCCCGCCGATAATCTGAGCCCGCATGACGAGCCCCGATGCGCTGAGGCCCAGATGCCGCGCCATGCCCGGACCTGCGCCAACGATGCGCACATTGAGTCCCGAGCGCGTGCCATAAAGCCAGATGCCGCCCAGGATGCAGGCGACGAAAGCGATGATGACACCGGTATGCAGGCGCGTGCCCTGCATCAGTCGTTCCAGCGTGAAATCGCCGGGCAGGCGATACGACGCCAGCGCCCCTGCATTGGGGTCGCGCAGGAAATAGTTGAGCACGAAGATGCCCGCATAGAGCAGGGCGAAGTTGAGCACTAACGAGTTGACCATCTCGGACGCGCCGAACTTGACGCGCAGATACCCCGGCACCACGCAAGCGATCGAGCCCACCAATGCGCCAACGAGGATGGCCGTTGGCGCGGCGATGAACCCGGTCAGAGGCAACAGCAGTGCCGCCGCCGCCGCGCTGACCCCGCCGACAAAGAAACTGCCCTCGACACCGAGGTTGAAGCTGCCTGCACGGAAGATCAACGTCGCGGCAAGCCCGGTCAGCATGGTCGGCGTCGCCGCTTCGAGAATATTGCCGATGTGGCGCATCGAGCTGAATGGTCCCAGGATGAACAATTGCAGCACTTGCATCGGCTCGGGCTGTAGCAGGGCCACCGGCACCAGAACGGCCATGATCACAATGGAGACGACGAGCGCGGTGAGCGCGAATTCGGTCAGACCGGCAAGGATGGAGCGAGTCATGCGGTAGTCTCCAGCCCGAGCATAAAGGGACCGAGCTTGGCCGGCGTCAGGTCAGCGCTATTGGGCAAGTTGGCAACCATCCGCCCGTTGAACAGCACGATGACCCGATCGGCCAGCCGCAGTAATTCGTCGAGATCCGCGGTGATCAGCAACACGGCGGCACCCTCGCGCGCCGCCATGTCGATCCGGCCATGCAGGAACGCCGCCGAAGCGACATCGATGCCGCGCGTTGGCTGGTCGGCGATCAAGAACTTTGGCGTTCCGTCCAGCTCGCGCGCCGCGATCAGCTTTTGCGCATTGCCGCCGGAGAGGGAGTCGAGGCGCTCCCCGATGCCACGCGCCCGCACCGAATAATCGGCGACCATGTCGCGCACTTTCTGGCGAATGCTGCGGCGGCGCAGGAATGGGCCCCATTGCCAGCGCACGTCGCCATCAGTACCGGCAATGGCGTTGTCGGCCAAGGTCATGCCTGGCGTGCCGCCCTGAGTGAAGCGGTCAGCCGGCAGATAGGCCAGTCCCGCCTGGCGCCAATTTGCAGCCGACGCCTTGCCCATCTCGGTTCCGGCAAAGTTCACGCTGCCCGAGGACGGGCGCAACAGGCCGCTCAGTACTGCGGCCAGCCCGCGCTGGCCGCTGCCATCCACCCCGGCGATCCCGATAATCTCGTCGCCCTGAATGGTAAAACTGAGGTCGCTGATCCGGTCCGCCGGGTCGTCTGCCTCTGTGGAGAGATTGGACACCCTGAGCAACACCGGCGCCTCTGGAGCCATGCGCTGGCGGCGCGGCACATCCACGTCGCGGCCCATCACCATGCGCGTGATTTCGGCGTCGCTGACATCGGAAAGCGCGGTCGAACCGACGACCTGTCCGGCGCGCAGTACAGTCACGGTGTCGGCCAAAGCGCGCACTTCGTGCAGCTTGTGGGAAATGAACAAGATGGTGATGCCGGTGTCGCGCAGGTCGCGCAAGCGGCGGAACAGTTCTTCGATCTCTGGTGGCGACAGCACAGCCGTCGGCTCGTCCAGGATCAGCAGGCGTGTCTGGCGCGACAGCGCCTTGAGAATTTCTACCTTCTGCTGGGCCGCGATCGAGAGCGTCTCGATGCGTCCGTCTGGATCGACAGCCAAATCGTAACGCTTGCTCAGCGCCAATACCTGCTCGCGCGCCCGTGCTCGGTCAGTGAAAATGGCCTTGGTGGGCTCATGGCCCAGGATGATATTCTCGGTGACGGTCAGGACAGGCACCAGCGAGAAGTGCTGATGCACCATGCCGATGCCATGCTTGCCGGCAAAGTCCGGTGCCGCCCCTGCGACGGCACCATCGATCATGATCTGCCCGGTGCTCTGGTTTTCCAGCCCAAACAGAATTTTCATCAGCGTGGATTTGCCCGCGCCGTTCTCGCCACAGATGGCGTGGATCGATCCCCTGGCGATGTCGAACGTGGCTTCAGTTAGTGCCACGGTGCCGTTCGGGTAGGTCTTGCCGACCTGCCGAAAGGCGACGATTGGGGGAGCGTTTTCCATCTGTGGCGCTAACTCGACTTATGGACGGACGCTATCGCGCAGGGTGTTGAGCGCTGCCGTGTCCATGCCGAAGCCGGTGGGGACCACGATTGCGCCCGATGCGATGCCGGCCTTGGCAGCTTCGATGGCGGCCAGGGTTTCGGGCGACGCCAGCTTTGCCATATTGCCGGTTTCCACCAGGCCCACGGCGTTTTCGGCCAGCCCCACATTTTCAGCCGTGCCGAAGGGTAGCTTGCCTTCGCGGTAAAGCTCATAGGCGCGCACCAGGCTCACATCGACATTCTTGAGCACCGAGCTCACGACGCGGCTCGCCAGTTCAGGATCGCTCTCGGCAAAGATCGATTCCTGATCGGAGTCGACGCCCAGTACATACTGATTGGTTTCCTTGGCGGCGGACACCTGTCCCAGACCGGCCTGCGAAGCGGCGATGAAGCCGATGCCAACACCGGCACGATACTGCGCAAGCCCCAGCTCCTTGCCCTTGGCCGCGTCGGTGAACGAGCCGGCATAGGCGACCGAAACTTTGACCTCCGGGTTGAACGACTGCGCACCAGCCACATAGCCGACGAGGAAGTCATTAATGACCGGAATGTCCATGCCGCCGAGGAACCCAAGGTGCTTGCCGGTGCCTTCGGGCAGGCCCGATTGCAGCAGACCTGCAGCAAGAACGCCACCGAGATAGGAGGCTTCGTTCTGCTTGTACTGGATCGAATAAACGTTGGAATAGGCACCGCCATCATAGGGGAGGCTGGCATCGAACAGGATATATTGTTTGTCCGGATACTGCTCGGCCACATCACCCAGCGTTTCCGACAGAGCGAAGGTGCCGCCGATGATCAGGTCCCAGTCCTGCTCCGACACTTCGAGCAGAGCTGGCTCCCAGCCAGTCGAATCGTCACCAATTTCCAGCACGCGCGTTTCCACGTCGTCGCCATAGGTCTGCTTGATCGTCTCGAGGCCGCGATTGGCCGAGTCGAAGAACGACTTGTCGCCCAGTGCGCCATTGATCAGCAGCAAGATCTTGTCCTGTGCCACGGCGCCTGCCGTGCTGGCCGCGATTAGCGCCGCAACGCTGACGAAACCAAGCAGTGCGAGCCGCGCCCTTTTGTCGATTGAAACCTTTGGCACGATTGTTCCTCCCTCTCTGGATATGAAATTCAAATCCATGACCGCCCTGTCACAAGGCGTTTAATCGTGTAAACTATACATCCAACGCGCTATGTGGAGTCAAGAGGGTTGCAATGTGCGCACTGGAGTGTTGACGAGGAATCGGCGCTAAATAGTACCCATGGTCGAATACAAAATGTCTGAGCGCAAAACTCCAACCATCAAAGACGTGGCCAAGGCCGCGGGTGTGTCGTCCGCAACCGTCTCCTATGTTCTCAATAATCTGAACAAGGTCACGCCTGAAGTTGATGCTTTGGTGCGCAAGGCCGCTGCCGATATTGGGTATTCGCGCAACAATGCTGCCCGTGCCCTCAAGACTGGGCGCAATCAGGTTATCGGTTGCATCCTGCCGAATTTGAGTAGCCCGGTTTTTCCCGAAATCGCCCATGCCGTTCAGGTGCGCGCCGAGGCATTGGGCTATGCAACTTTGGTCATAGACTCGGGAAATGAGCCGATGCGCACGCTGCGAGCGGTGCAGACTTTGCGTCAGCATGGCGTGGACGGGGCAGTCGCCATGCTGCATCCCAGTTTCAACCCAAAGTCCCCACCGATCTTTCCGATGGTCTCGCTCGATATGGCTTTTCCGTCGCTCGATAGCATCCAGGCCGACCACTTCGCCGGTGGTCGCTTGATGGCCGAACACGCGATTGCGTTAGGCCACGGGCGCATTGGCATGCTTTCCGGCTATCAGGAGGTCAGCAGTAACCGCGAACGCCGCGAGGGCTTCATGTCGGTCGCCCGGGGACGGCTCGATATTATCTGGGAGGTGGAAGTAGACCTGCTGCCCCAGTTGCGCCCGGAGGCGGTGGTTGCGATCGGGCGGCGCGAGGTGACCGTGATCGTCTGCGTCAACGATCTGGTCGCCATAGCCGCCCTCAGCGTACTTAAAACTCTCAATCTGCGCGTGCCAGGAGACGTTTCCGTCGTTGGCTTCGACGACATGCAGTGGAGCAGTTGGCCACTGATTGACCTTTCAACCGTGCGCCAGCCTCTCGGCCTTCTAGGGGCACAGGCGGTCGACTTGCTCATCAACCGATTAAAATTTCCGACGGCTCCGGCGGAGGATCGCGTGCTGCCGGTTTCCCTCATAAAGCGCGGAAGTACAGCGCCGTTGGTGCCACCTGTAATTCGGCGCCATCGTGCGACCCCTCCTGATGTATAGGCTTCAATGGCTTAGCGTGCCGATCGGCACCCAAGCCCCACACCGATTAACAGGCCACCACCATCCGGCAGGTGTTCCAGCGCTATTTGGACGTGGGCAATGTGCCGGCTCTGCTGGAGCGCCTCAAGGCGGACAATGTTTTGACGGCGCCGCGCCTGTCCGCCAATGCCCGAAAGCATGGCAACCGCAACTTCACGCGCGGCCATCTCTATAAGCTTCTGTCCAACCCGATCTACATTGGCCGTGTGCCGCATAAGAAGGTCTCGCATCCTGGGCAGCATGAGGCCATCATCGATGCCAAGATATGGGCGGCGGTGCAGGCTCAGCTTCAAACCAACACCCAAGGTCCGCGCAGTCGACGCCGTCGCGCAGCGGCAGAAACCCACCTTCTGGCGATTGGCCGCTGGCGAGATCGAAGCCGCGACTCTGGCCGCTCTCCGCGCGTACTTGATGAACCAACAGCAATTGATCGGTGACTTGGGTGAGGTGAGTGCGGACCAGATCGCTGGGGCGCTGCACCACGCGCAGCGGAGCGCTGAGCTTCTGGGACACCGATTGAGTCAGCCGCAACACGGTGTTGTTCGCGATGTGATCGCCAAGGTTCGATATCGCGATACCCAGTTAGAGCTGGAGATTTCACGAACCGGTTTGCACCGGCTGCTCGAAATTCGACAGTCAGAAAGCACCGCTTGGCCGGCGAACGCCGATCCACACAGCGAGGTCATCAGCTTCCGAGCGCCGCTCGTCATCAGACGGCGTGGCCCGCAGATGAAGATGGTTGTTGCCGGACCGGACAATCTGCAGCCCGACACCGAACTGATTGCCGCTGTGGTTAGGGCGCGCCGGTGGGCCGAACGGCTCACCAATGGCGAAGCCGGCTCGATTGCCCAGCTCGCGGCAGCTGAAAATCGCAGTGCAGCCTATATCAGCCGGATCTTGCCCCTGGCATATCTCGCACCGCGAATTGTGGAGGACATTCTGAGCGGCAAGAGTTCGCCGGATTTGCTGGAGCGGGCGCGCCCGCACCCAGTGATTGACCTTAACTGGCAATCCCAGATCGACACCTTGGCTTTGGTTTAACAGGGTTAAGCCAAAAGGGCCGCACTCATGCCCGTGCGGATCGACAGCAACCGGCAAGATCACGCCGATGTCAGTGCTTCTTCCCGGTTTCTCCAAGCGCGCGGGCGATGGCCTCTGCCTGGATGCAAAAGAGCTGCAGCTCGGGTTCGGGCATTGTCGCTGCGGCCTGCTTGGGCTGCATTTGGCAAAAGCGGGCGCTGCTTATGCCGAATCTCGAGGGTCTAGTATGAAGGCAGGGGAACGACAACTTGCGGCGGCGACAGGGGGCTGTGCCGGACGCTCTAGTAGTCGACCGAACATATTAATAGCGCTCTTGAGGTCTTGGGCTGCGACCAGCGTCGACTACAGTATTAATCCGCCGTCGACGACGACAGTCTGACCCGTGACCATGGGAGCACCAAATCCTAGAAAGATGATCATCTCCGCGAGGTCTTCCGGGGTGCACCAGCGCTTCAAAGGGGTCTGGTCGGTCGAGGAAGCCCTCTGCTCCTCGGTCCAGCTGATTTGCCACGGACTGTCAACCGCACCAGGAGCCACGGCGTTTACGCGCACATCGGGCGCAAGGCCAATGGCAAGGTGTTTGGTCAGGTTGACCACACCGGCCTTGGTCGCGGCGTAGGCCATGCTCGATCCCTTCGCCGTGAGCGCGGCAACCGACGCGACATTGACCACGGCACCGCCAGCGGCCTTGAGTGCGCTTGAGGCTGCTCGGGTCGTGCGGAACATGCCGACCAGGTTTACCGAGATGACAGTGTCCCAGAGTTCATCGGTAATCAGGTCCAGCCGGTTCGCTGGGATAGAAGCATTCACCCCTGGCGTACCGGCATTGTTCACCAGGAGATCGAGGCCGCCCAGTTCGCCGATGGCTTTCTCCACGAACTCGGCCTCATTTCCGTCACCAATTGCACCGGGGGCGCCAATGACGTCGAGGCCCTGCTTCCGGAGGGCTTCGATAGCTGCCAGCCCGCGGGGATCATCGGGGAGGTGATTGATGGCGACTCGACATCCGGACCGGGCAAGCCTGGTTGCCGTCGCCAGGCCGATGCCCGATGCTGCGCCAGTGACGAAAGCGCGCTTGCCGTTAAGATTGTAGGTGATCATGGCTTGGATCCGCCGGAGAATTGCTGTGGGTCAGTTGAACTTGCCGCGAGCGTCCACGGGAATGACCCGTCCGTCGCCCGAGGCCGATCGCAACAGGAAGCTGTCAAACTGCGCGACGACCGCGCAACTGTGCTTGGGGTAGATACGGACATAATCGCCCAGACGCGGGTGTGTGCCTTTCCAGGTGAGGAAGCCGTGTTCCTCGGACATTTTGACGACTGTATAGCTGTCGCCTATGCGCTCCGGATCGGCGGCGACGGCAATGCCATAGCCGGCGTCGCCGGTGCCATGTGGACCAGTATCAGCGCTTAGCGCCTTGGAGCCTGCGTCGATGATGGCGTAGGTGTCATTTACCGCCACCACGCGCGCAATGACCGTCAGGGCGAGGTCTGCGGGCGTACACAGCCCGAGCTTTACAGCGGTAAGGTCGAGAAATGCATAATTTCCAGGGCGGATTTCATTGATGCCCGCCCCGATTGGTGCGCCCAGTGCCGTAGGGGTCGCGCCGGTGCTGACAATCTTGACCATGACGCCGGATGCGGCAAGCTTTGCCACTAGGGCGGCCATGTCGGCACCTTCACGCCGGGCGATTTCGGCGATCTGTTCCGGGCTTTTCGCGCTATAGGCGTGACCGGCATGCGACAGCAATCCGGCGAATTCCAGATGACTGTCGGCAGCCAGAAATGAAGCCAATTCGAGTGCTTCAGCCGATTCCGGCTTTACGCCTATGCGCCCCAGACCGACATCGACCTTTAGGAAGCAGGGCAGGGTGAGCCCGTGTCGCGCTGCGGCCCGGCTGATTGCGGAAGCGCCCGCGCGGCTTCCCGCAATAAAAGTGATACGCGTGTCGTTGGCTTTTGCCGTTTCGAGCAGTGCGTCGACACTCGCTGGATCGACGACCGGATAGGCGAGGGTGATGTCGCGAAATGCGGCCGCTGAAAATACGGCTGCCTCGCTCGGCTTGGATGCTGTGAGGCCGACTGCGCCAAGGCTCACTTGCCGCCGAGCGATCTCGATGGATTTGTGGGTTTTGATGTGGGGACGCAGAGTGACCCCGGCTGCCTCTGCCCTTTGCTGCATGGCAGCAAGGTTGCGCTGCAGGACAGTTTCATCGACTTCGATATGCGGTGTGCCAGCGGTGGCGATGGGCAAATGGCGCCTGAAGAGACGTTGCGTCTCTTCCAATTCGGTAGCGATGGAAGACATAGTTGAATGCTCAATGTTACAAGCTGAAGACAAGGCGCGCACGGCTAGTCTGAAGAAATGGGCCAGAGGTGTCTTGTTGTCTTCGTGAAATTCAGTTCACTGAAATCTGGAGACACGGTGCCGGGAGCGACCGCATAGAGGATGTCATTGGTCAGCGGCGCGAATCCGGCATAAAAGTGCTGCGCGGACTTGGTAACAACGATCCGATAGAGCGCCGGATCGATTCCGAATTGCGTATAGGCATCGGGGTGGAATGTCTGCGTGCGGACCGAGCAGAGAACGATGTCAGTATTGCCGCAGCTGACCCAGGCCGACGTGCCCATGGCTTGCCGACCTTCGGAATAAGCCATGGTTGCGTTGTGCAGAATGCGCTTCACCGTAACCCGAAGATCGAGAGGATCGCCAGATTGGGGGCCAACTTTGCCGCCAACGCGCAGGTCGAGGGTGGCGCCTTCGCCCGCTTCTTCGCAGAACCGGACGGCAAGCGGATCCCAGATCGTGCCAAACAGGACCTTGGCTCCATTCGCGACGTTCAGCAGATGAGAGAGTACGAATGTCGAGTCGCTCGCAGCGCCACCCCCGGCATTGTCGGAAATGTCGGCAATGACGGTCAGTCCCTCCGTGGCGAGTGCCCGTGCTACCGCCGATTCCATGCTCTGGAGCGGCGGGTGATAGCTGTCGCGCAGGGTCAGGACGCGCTCGGAGAACTCCTGTGCTGTTTGATCTGCCAGCGCCCGATCACCGTTTGTGACGACCAGCACCTTTGCGCCAACGTCGGGAACGTCCGCCCAGGGAAAGCCGTGGGAAAAACTGGCTGACAGAATGCCGTCCTGCCGTTCAAGATTGTGCATGTAGTCCACAATCGCGCTGATCTGCGGGTCCGAGGTCCGCCAAACGCCCAACATTTGGCAATCGACGACAGCGGTAACCGGCCGTATTTCCTTTAGGAAAGTTCGTCGGCAGATGTCGTAGAGCTCATCGGCACGCTCGATTGTGTCGGTGTGGGGATAGTGCTTGTAGAGGATGACGGTGTCGGTTGTATCCACGATGCGGTCAGTCAGGTGGCAGTGCAGGTCAAGCTCGACGCCGATCACGACGTCCTTGCCCACGATGGCGCGCACCATCTCGACAAGCTCGCCCTCGCAGTCGTCGCATCCTTCCGATGCCATGGCGCCATGCAGGTTGAGGAGGACGATGTCGACTGGCCCTGCTTCGCGGAGATCCCCGAGGAGCTCGCCTCTCAGGCGTTCCCACACGGGTTGTACCGTACGTCCGGCAGGTTGGGCATAGGCGGCAATGCTCTCGACATAACTGTCGCCACGCTCAGCGGCCTGACGTCGCCAAGCCTTAAGAGGTAGCACGAAGAAGTCGCCGCTGACGAGGCTGCCGTCGCGCCGCTCGTAGAGGCTTTCGGCAAATGTGATCCACCCCGTCGGCAGCGGGGAGAACGTATTCGTCTCCGTTCCCAGAGCTGCAGCGAATATCCTCACCAACGCCATCTCCCTGACTAGCGCTTCAAATACAAATCGAGCATGCAAGTTTTTTCCTATAGACGCAATAATTCTCTTGCAGGAAAAATTTGTTTGCGTATCGTTCAAAGCAGCGGATCGGATCGGCTGTTTGGAGGGTGGATGCAGGATGGAGTAGAGGCTCGTGCAGAGCAGCCAGGTGCCATAGTCCAAGAGGTCGGGTCGCGGTTCAAGGCGATGCGCCTGCAGCGCAAATGGACACTCGAGAATGTCGCCGGACAGACGGGATTGGCTATTTCAACCTTATCCAAGATCGAGAATGGCCACGTTTCGGCGTCCTTCGACACAATCGTCAAGGTTGCGCACGTTTACGGGTATTCGTTCGCTGAATTCTTTGGCGGCCAGATGCCTGCTGACGCGCAGGGTTCTTCGGGTGAAGGGGCTATTGCGCGCCGCACGGTGACGCGTGCCAATGAGGGGACTGAATTTTCGTCCCAGCACTATGAATATAGTGCCCATTCTTCCGAGCTGACCCGGAAGGGGATGATCCCGCTCGTCGCAAAGATTTTGACCCGGGAGCCGCCGCCGGTCTCCGAATGGTCCAGCCATGACGGCGACGAGTTCATCTATGTCTGTGAAGGCGAGGTTCAGGTTTACACCGAGTATTACTCCCCGGTTCACCTCAAGATCGGCGACAGCACATATTTTGACAGCCGGATGAAGCATTTTATCGCTCGCATGTCCGAAGGGCCGGCCACTGTTCTCTCCATTTGCATGACTGAGAAATTCAGTATCGACGACTTCGTCGATGGGACCAGGCAGTAATTTTAATCAAAGGGTGGCTTGATGTCTTACGCCTATGGGGATGCTGGGAACTGGATCGGTGGGCAGTGGGTAGGTGCACGGTCGGGTGAAACCCGCCCCGTGTTTAGTCCCGCCACCGGTGCTGCCATCGGCAGCATTGCCTGGAGCGACCGTATCGACGCCCAGAATGCTATTGCTGCCGCGCGGTCGGCGCAGCGCGAATGGGGCAAGCGTCCGATCTGGGACCGCGCCGCCCAGTGCGACCGGATTGCCGACGCCATGCTGGCTGATGCCGAGCGCCTCGCAGAGCTTCTGGCGCGCGAGCAGGGCAAGCCTATTGCGGAAGCACGTGGTGAAGTCGCCGCTGCCGCGGATGGTTTCCGCATGGCGGCCGCCGAAGCGCGCTATCTGGAAGGCAGCACAATGACGGCCGCGAAGCCAGGTGTTCACGTGGCCTCATATTACCAGCCGCGCGGCGTCTATGCCGTGATCACGCCCTGGAATTTCCCCGTCAATATTCCCGTCGAAAGCCTCGCTCCGGGGATCGTAATGGGCAACGCCATCGTGTGGGTGCCTGCTCCCAGCACCTCGCTGGTTGCCGTTGAACTCTGCAGGATCATCGAGCGGGCAGGCCTACCAGCCGGCGTAATCAACCTGGTCAGCGGACCGGGCGCGGCTGTGGGTGACGAAATCGTCTCCAATCGCGAAACGAATGGCGTGGCGTTTACCGGTAGCGCTGCCGTCGGCAAGCAGATCGCCTCTCGTGCAGCTGGCAAGCCGATGACGCTTGAGCTGGGCGGCAACGGGCCGGCCATCATTCTCGATGATGCTGACCTCAAGGCTGCCGCCAGGGCAACCGCCAGTGCCTGCTTTAGCAATGCCGGCCAGATATGCTCGGCCGCCGAGCGCGTGCTGGTGCATGAGGCGGTCTATGAGGAATTCGCGCAGTTGATGGCTTCCGAGGCGCGGGCGATCGTGGTCGGTGACTCGATGGACCCGGCGACCACGATGGGGCCGCTGAACAATGCTGCGGTATTGCAGAAGGTTCAGTCTCACGTTGCTGATGCGCGCGATAAAGGGGCGCGTATCCTGGCTGGCGGTCATGCCGATCAGGAACGCAGCAATGGGTTGTTCTATCCGGCGACTGTACTGGCGGACGTTACCGGCGACATGCTGATCAGCCGCGAAGAAACCTTCGGCCCGGTGGCGCCGCTGATCAAGTTCAGCTCGGATGATGAAGCTATCCGGATGGCCGAGGAGGATCGGCACGGGCTGGTGGGGAGCGTGTTCACGCAGAACCTGCGGCGCGCCTATCGCTTCATCGAGGAGCTTCCGGTCGGTATCGTCAACGTCAACTTGCCCAACTCCTATTGGGAAACCCACATTCCGTTTGGCGGAAAATCCGGCAAGGAAAGCGGCGTCGGTCGGGTTGGCGGCAAGGGGGCCCTAATTGCCATGAGCGACCTGAAGGTCGCCTGCATCAACGTCGTCTGAAGGGCTGGCGCGGTCAGATGCTCCAGTACCTTTTCAAACGAATTCTGTCGGCAGTCCCGGTCATGCTGGTGGTTTCCGCTGTCATATTCCTGCTGCTTAACCTGGCGCCGGGTGACCCGACCTCGACCATTCTGGGCCAGAACGCCACCCCCGAGGACATCGCGAGGCTGCGCCAGAGTATGGGGCTGGATCAGCCGCTCTATGCGCAGTTTGCCAGCTGGCTTGTGCAGGTGGCGCAAGGCGACCTTGGGGTTTCCCTCATTTCGCAGACGCCGGTCACACAACTGATGATGCAGCGCGCATCCGCCACGGTGAACCTGGCGCTGGCAACTGTGCTGGTCTCTGTCGCCATAGCGGTGCCGCTGGGCGTAATCGCCGCCTACAACAAGGGCAAGCTGCTCGACAAAGCGATCATGTCGATCGCACTGGTCGGTATCTCGGCGCCGGTCTTCATCATCGGCTATTCGCTGGCGCTGCTCTTTTCGGTCCGCCTCGGCTGGTTTCCGATCCAGGGCTATGTCGAGCCCGGCAAGGATGTCGTCGGCTTCCTGCGCAGTATCTCGCTGCCGACCATGACGCTGGCGCTGGGCTATGTGGCTCTCATCGCGCGTATTACCCGCGTTTCCATGATCGAGGTGATGTCCGAGGACTTCATCCGGACGGCGCGGGCCAAAGGCATCAGCGATGCGAGGATCTATTTCGTGCATGCGCTGCGCAATGCCGCGCCGCCCATCGTCACCACGATCGGTATCGGCATCGCCCTACTGATTGGCGGCGCCGTCGTTACCGAAACTGTTTTCAATCTGCCGGGTCTGGGGAGGCTTCTCGTGGATTCCATCGCCTCGCGTGACTACCCGGTCATCCAGGGCATCGTCATCGTTTTCTCCCTCTCCTATATCGTGATCAACCTGCTCGTAGATATCTGCTACGTGGCGATTGATCCTCGGCTGCGGGGGGCATGATGGCATCGCTCACGCTCAAAGCCCTTTCCAAGCACCAGCCGGCCATCATTGGCGGCGCCATTTTGGCGCTCGTGCTCTTTTGCGCCGTCGCCGCAAGCTGGATCATCACTCACGATCCGTCCACCGGCTCTGCGTCGATGCGGCTCAAGCCGCCGTCTGCCGAGCACCTGTTCGGGACTGACTATCTGGGGCGCGATATTTTCTCCCGCCTGATCATGGGCTCACAGGCCTCACTGGTCGTCGGCTTCTGCGTCATGATCCTGACGGCGGTGATTGGCGGCATTCTGGGTCTGCTGGCCGGCTATTACGCCACTTTCGGCGCGATCTTCATGCGCGTCGTTGATGGCGTCATGGCCATCCCCTCGCTGCTTCTGGCAATCGTCCTGATGGCCCTGACCGGTCCCAGCCTGATCAACGTGCTGATTGCCATATCGGTCGCCGAGATACCCCGCATGGTGCGTGTCGTACTGTCGGTGACGGCCGCAAACCGCAACGCGCTCTATATCGATGCGGCCCTGCTTGCCGGGCGGTCGGACCTCTACATCATCTTCCGGCATCTGGCGCCGAGCGCCTACAGCACGGTAGTCGTTCAGGCGACCTATGTCTTCGCCTCGGCTGTGCTGGTGGAATCCGTGCTGACCTTCATTGGCGCCGGCCTGCCGCCCAACATCCCGTCCTGGGGCAACATGATTGCCGAGGGCCGGATGTATTTCCAGGTCTTCCCCCAACTCGTGCTCATCCCTGGGGGGGCGCTGCTTCTCGTCATCATCGCGATCAACATGCTCGGCGACCATCTGCGCGACATGCTCGATCCAAGAAACAAGAAATGATGGCTGCGATGTCAGACCTGCTCAAAATCGAAAACCTGACATGTGCATTCGAAGGCCAGGATCGCACAGTGTTCGCCGTCAACCAGATGGCGCTCGAGGTCAATCCCGGCGAGATCGTCGCCATTGTGGGCGAAAGTGGCTGTGGCAAGAGCGCCACAGCGATGGCAATCATGGGCCTGCTGCCTCCGACCGCACGTGTCTCGGGTTCAATCCGTTTCAACGGCCGCGAACTGCTCAATATGTCGTCGCGCGACTGGCGCAGCGTGCGGGGCGGAGAAATCGGCATGATCTTTCAGGACCCGATGACCGCGCTCAACCCGATGATGACCATTGGGGATCAGATCGCCGAGGTGCTCAACCAGCACAAGAAGCTGTCGCGCGCGGCCGTCAGGGAAGCCGTGATCTCGCTGCTCGACCGTGTTCGGATTCCATCTCCTGCGAAGCGCTACGCGGAATTTCCGCACCAGCTATCCGGCGGCATGCGCCAGCGTGTCGTCATCGCCATGGCCATTGCCTGCCGCCCTAAGCTGATCATCGCCGACGAGCCGACAACGGCCCTAGACGTGACGATCCAGGCGCAGATCCTGGCGCTTCTCGATGAGTTGAGGCGGGAAGTTGGCAGCGCCATCGTGCTGATCTCGCATGACCTAGGGGTGGTAAGCGAAGTCGCCGATCGGGTTGTGGTCATGTATGCCGGCTCGGTTGTCGAGACAGCGCCCACCAGCGATTTGATGGCAGGGCCGCGGCATCGCTATGCATCCCGCCTGATCAGCGCTGCGCCAGACATTGATCGTGTGCTGAATTCCAGCGATGGCAGCAAACCCGCACTCGAGGAAATCCCGGGCGTGGTGCCACAACTGCTCGCACCGCCCACCGCCTGTGTGTTCCGCGAGCGGTGTACGGCGAGCATCGAGCGCTGCGCTACCGAGAACCCGGACCTGCTGCCCGTAAGCGAACGACACAGCGTCGCCTGCTGGAACCCCGTAATGGGGGAGCAGCGGCAATGACCGGCAATCTTCTCCAGTTCGAGAATGTCTCAAAGACCTTCTTTGTGCGTGACGGCATGTTCGGCAAGGTCGGCACCCTGTCGGCTGTAAAGTCGCTCTCCTTTACCGTAGTGCCTGGCGAAGTGCTCGCGCTTGTTGGCGAGAGCGGCTGCGGCAAGTCCACTGTCGGTCGCATGTCCGTGGGCCTGATGCCCGCCACGTCTGGCTCAATCACCGTCAACGGCAATCAGACCGTTGGGCTCTCCGGGCGCAAGCTGCGCGAAGTGAGCAAGGATGCCCAGCTTATTTTCCAGGACCCCTATTCGTCGCTCAATCCGCGTATCAGGGCCTGGGAATCCGTGGCTGAGCCGCTGATTGGATATGGCATCTGCACCATGGCCGATGCGCGTGAGCGCGTCGCGGCGATGTTTGACCTTGTGGGCCTGCGCCGTGATCAACTGGATCGCTTCCCGCACGAATTTTCCGGCGGGCAGCGCCAGCGCATCGGCATTGCCCGTGCTCTGATTGTCGAACCCAAGCTACTTGTTGCCGACGAGCCCGTGTCGGCCCTCGACGTTTCGGTTCAGGCCCAAATCCTTAATCTGCTCAAGGAAATGCATGAACGCATCAACCTTGGCATGTTGTTCATCTCCCATGACCTCCACGTTGTCGCCCAGGTCGCTGACCGGGTGGCCGTGATGTATCTCGGAGAGATTGTCGAGATCGGCGCGGCACGTGATGTGCTGGGAGATCCCCAGCACCCCTACACGGTCGAGCTCCTCAAATCCCTGCCGCGACGCGGCGGCAAGGATGGAAAGCGCAGTGTCCCCATCGAGGGCGATCTGCCTTCTCCACTCAACCCGCCCTCAGGATGTCGCTTCCATCCGCGCTGCCCCAAAGCTGAGCAGAGGTGCCGCGAAGAGCATCCTGCGCTGAGGAGCACCATGCCAGGCCGGGAAACGGCCTGTCTGCTGTATGGCGGGGCTATTGCGTAACTGAATTCAACAAGGAGGAAACTAATGAAAAAGAATATTTCACGCGTCAGATCCATTGCTAAGGTCGTGTCTTCGGCCTCACTCCTGGCTCTCTGCATGTCAGGGTCTACCGCCTACGCGCAGGACCCCAAGGTCATTCGTTTTGTAGGCAGTGCCGAGCCGAAAATCCTTGATCCGGTGGTCAATTCCGCGGCGGTGACCATGGAACACTCGTTCATGGTCTACGACACCCTGTTCTGCCGGACTTCCGACAACCAGACCCAGCCTCAGATGGTGGATTCCTACTCCACTTCCGACGATGGCAAGGTCTTTACCTTCAAGCTGCGTTCCGGGCTGGTCTTTGCGGATGGCGCACCTGTCACCGCAGCCGACGCCGCCGCTTCTGTCGAGCGCTGGGCCCAGCGCGATGTGACGGGCCTCGAGCTTCTCAAACTCGGCATGAAGGTCGCTGTCGTTGATGACAGCACCTTCAGCGTGTCGCTCGACACCGCTTCGTCCGTCATTCCTGATGCGTTCGCAAAGCCGGCCGCTTACCCGCTGTTTGTGATGCGCGCCAAGGACGCCGCCCTGCCCATCACGGAAGCGGTGACCGAATATATCGGCTCCGGTCCATTCGTGTTCAACACAGCCGAATACGTGCCGGGCAGCAAGCTCGTCTATGACAAAAACGAGAACTACGTGCCGCGCTCTGAACCGGCTGATGGCAGTTGCGGTGGCAAGGTCGTCAATATCGACCAGGTTGTCTGGACGGTGATGCCTGACGCCGGCACCGCGGTTAACGCCCTTGCCCAGGGCGAGGTCGACATCGTTGAACAGGTTTCCATCGACCTGCTTCCCATTCTCGAGGCTTTCCCGGACGTCAAGGTGGAGACCCTCAACTCGCAGGGCGCCATGGGCTGGCTGCGCATGAACTGGAAGGTCGCGCCCTTTGATAATCAGGCGGCCCGCACGGCTATGACGCATCTGGTCGACCAGACTGAGTATATGCGCACCACATCCGGCGCCGACGGCACCTACTGGGCCACCTGCTATAGCGTCTATTCATGCGGCGGAAAATACGAGAACGATGCCGGCATGGAGACCTACAAGGATCCAAGCATCGACAAGGCCAAGGCGCTGCTGTCAGAGGCTGGTTATGCCGGCGAGCCCGTGGTCCTGATCGGTGCATCCGACAACAAGGTCCTGTACGACTGGACCATGATCACCGCCGATCGCCTAAAGGCAGCCGGTGTCAATGTCGACCTGCGCATGATGGACTACGCCACCATGCTGCAGTCGCGCTATAAGCCGGTTGGTGAAGGCGGCGAGTGGAACGCCTATGTCACCTGGGACTTCGGCGTGACGCTGGACAACCCGCTCAGCAACTACAACCTCGTCGCACAGTGTGAAGCAGGCACGTTCGCTGGCTGGCCATGTGATCCGGAACTGGAAGCGTTGCGCGCTGCTTGGCCGGTCGCTCCCACCGCTGAAGCGGCTGATCAGATCGCTCTCGATATCCAGAAGCGCGCCGCTGAAGACGTGGTTTTTGTTCCGCTCGGCCAGTTCTTCACCCCGACCGCGTATCGCAGCAATGTCACCGGTATCCTGGGTGGCCCGCTGGTCGTGTTCTGGAACATGGACATCACCAACTAAGGTTGGCCTGAAATCGCGGGTGGGTCCCAAGGGGCCCACCCAATATTCTCAACCATACTCGGCGCATTCCGCCCGACTGGACAGTTTCATGTCTTACACGTTTATTCCCGATCGCATGTATCGCATGCCGGTGCATTTTGGCCCCTCGCTGGGACCGCGCCAGGGGCCCGACGGCGGGCGCTTTGACTGGAGCGAATTTGAGTGTGACTCGGTTGTTGCGCACTATCGCTCAGACCGCGCCCCAATCGAGAAGATCCTGCCGCCGCGCTTCGAGTGCTATGGTGACCCGATCGTTTCGATCGGCCTGACCTATAACCGCAACATCCCCTGGCTTGCCGGGCGCGGCTACAACACACTGGGTATGCGTTGCCCGGTCCAGTTCAACGGCAAGAACGGCCCGTTCATTGGCTCGCTGCTCCTGGTCCTCTGGGAGAACATGGCTGACCCCATCACTACGGGACGCGAGGAACTTGGCTTCTCCAAGGTCTATTGCGACCTGCCGCCGCCACGCCGCACCCAGACCAGCATCACCTGCGAAGCCAGTTGGGAAGGATTCCGGTTCTTCGAGCTCGAGCTCAGCGACCTGCAGCCCACCACCGAACCCCTCGTCGATCCCGCGCCCGATACGGGCGGCGAGATCATGCACTACCGCTACCTGCCGCGCACCGGGGAATGGGGCAAGGCCGAGGTCGAACAGGTCACGACGGGCAACCAGCGGCCGAAGCCGGGCGTAGGAAGCGTCCTAGCCGCAGCGACGGGCAAACCGCGCATCCAGTACAATCTGCCTCGCTGGGAAGACATGCCAACCCAGTGCCAGATTATAGAGGGTCTAAATTCCCTGACCCGGGACGAAATCCTCAATGGCTATTTCGTCTCGACCAAGGGCCACAATGTCGACCTGCATCATCAGAGGATCGTCGAATGACACCGCCTGACTTCGCTTCGGTCAAGCGTATAGCCTGCATTGGCGGCGGCACGATCGGCGCCGGCTGGGCTGCCTATTTCCTTGCGCGTGGCTTCGATGTCGCCGTCATGGACAATAGCGCTGAAATCCGGGATGCCCTGCCTGGAAACATAGCCCGCATCTGGCCGAGCCTTGAGCAGCTCGGCCTAGCGCCGGGTTCCAGTCAGGATCGGTTGCGGGTGGTTTCCACCATTGCCGAAGCCGTCAGGGATGCCGACTTCATCCAGGAAAACGTGCCCGAGCGCGTCGACCTCAAGACCGACACCCTGTCCCAGATCGATGCCCACGCGCCCAAATCCACGGTGATCGCCAGTTCGACCTCCGGCATCCTGGCGAGCATTCTGGCGTCGGCCTGCAACACGCCGGGGCGGCTGGTAGTGGGGCACCCATTCACCCCAAGCTACCTCATCCCGCTGGTCGAGGTCTCGGGCTCAGATCAGACCGATCCCGCCGTGCTGGAATGGGCCATGGGATTCTACAGCGCGATCGGCAAGTTTCCAATGTTGATCCGCAAGGAGGTGACCGGCTTCGTGGTCAATCGCCTGCAGAATGTGCTTCTCGATGAGGCCAGCCGGCTCGTCAATGATGGCGTCTGCAGCTATGCCGATATCGATGATGCGATTGTGCAGGGTGTCGGCTTGCGCTGGGCCTTTATGGGGCTGGCCACCGCGGTACATCTGACGGGCGGGAGGGGCGGCTACAAGCACGCCTTGCACCAGTTCGGCTGGCGCGGCGGTGATGTCAGCCGGAAAAGCCTCGGGGACGCGCTCGAGGAGCGACTTGGCAATGTGCCGATGTCGGAGATCGAGGCCTGGCGCGACCAGAATATCATCAAGGTGATGCAGGCGCGCGCGGCGATGCCCACCAACCCGGTGCGCCCGAATGAAGCGTAAGGTCATTCTCACTTGTGCCGTCACCGGCGGCACGCCTATCACCCCGAACAGCAAATATGTCCCGATCACTCCGGAGCAGATTGCCAATGAGGCAATCAGCGCGGCGCAGGCTGGTGCGGCCTCGGTGCACCTGCATGTGCGAGACCCGCAGACCGGCGAGCCATCGATGGGCATGGCCTACTATCAGGAAGTGGTGGAGCGCGTGCGCGCGGCCGATACCGGCGTCATCATCAACCTGACCATGGGCATGGGCGCCAGCTACATACCCGCCGACAATCGCGGTGAGCCGCCTGTTTCGGTGGTGCATCCGCCCGCTGAACGGGTGGCTCATGTCGTTGCTCTGCGTCCTGACATTTGCACACTCGACGTCGCGACCATGAATTTTGGCGACGTCGCCATGGTCAACACCGCTGCCCATCTCAAGATGATGGCGGCCGCCGTCCGGCAGGTGGGCGTCAAACCGGAGCTTGAAGTTTTTGACCTAGGTCATATCGAACTGGCTTTGCGTCTCATCAAAGACGGTCACATCGAGGCGCCTGCCTTTTTCCAGTTCTGTCTGGGCATTCCCGGTGGCGCGCCTGCCTCGTCTGAGGTTCTGCAGGTCATGAAGTCCTTGCTCCCTGCACAGCACGTCTGGTCAGCCTTCGGTATCGGCAGAAGCCAGATGACCATCGTCGCGCAGTCGGTCATTCTGGGCGGGCACTGTCGGGTAGGCCTGGAAGATAACCTGTTCCTCGAGCACGGTGTGCTTGCACCGGGTAACAGGGTGCTTGTGGATCGCGCTGCACAGATCATTCGTGATTTAGGGGCCGAGCTTGCGACGCCGGATGAAGCCCGCATTATCCTGGGCATGGCCTGACCAAAGCCATGTGCCAGCCTAGTTACGACAGATCGATCCAATGACCCCGGACAGCGATGTGCCATCCCAGCCGTTTGATCCTGAGCAGGACGGCTGGACCCGGCGCGAGACCAACCCCTTTTTTGAAGCCTTTGAACCGCAGTGGATCAAGGGGAGGGGGGGCGACTATGCAGCAGCGCTGGTCTGCCCCCCCACGATGCTTAATGGTTACGGGATCATGCATGGCGGCGCACTCGCTGCCGCGTGGGACCAGTTCCTCGGCAGCGCCGTCGCTGATGTCGTGCTCGTTGGTACCGATCAGCATGCCGTGACCATACAACTGAATATCAACTTTATGGCAGCCATCAGGAGAGGGGAATTCATCGTCGCCCGGTTCCGCGTGCCACGCCAGACGCGTTCCCTCATCTTTATCGAGGGAACCATGTTGGTTGGCGACGAAATCGTTTCGACTGCTCAGTCCTTGTTCAAGATCATGAAATCTCAGGGCTGATCAATCCGACCAACTGTGGAAGGAAATCTCCCGACTCGACGTCCGACAGCGCTGGCTGCCTGCCTGTAGAGATCGAGTGTACCATTCCGACCTTCGTAGCAAAGGTCAACGAGTTTACGGCCGGGCAGCGAACGACAACCGCCTAATGCGCAGGCATAAGCTCATATTGGCAGGTTATGTGAAACCGCCCGAATGATTTCCGAACTAACATTATTCGGGGAAATGGCCGTTGGAGAATGGAGATAGTTGGGGCCGTTTGGGCTTGCCTCAAGGCAGTCTCCCGAAGAGTTTCGCCATTTCCCGCCGTGAATTGCTACGTGAATTCAGCGACTTAAAAATCAATGCTATCGGAGATCAATTTTCGCAACGAAAACAAGGGGTTAATGGCGGTGCACGTAGTCGCCGCAAACCAGGCTCCGTTCCCTGCTAACGCCGAATTACAGGGATTATTGGAGAATGCTGACGAATTCACCCTCGTTGCGTCCCGGCCAAGTAGCGGCAGTGCCAAT
>NZ_JBTMWV010000031.1:0-25280 GCF_054489345.1 Devosia sp. A369
CAAAAATCGCACGCGCACATGAGACCCCCGCTCGGGCTATGCCCTCCCGGCGGTCTCATGCGCGCGCCAAAGGTGGCCTGGTCTTGCTCCGCCTAATGGCCGGATTTTACTCCGCCGTTGACAACTGGCTGGCGATCTTCCAGGCACTGGCGGCGCCGATAACCCGCCACCCCTGGTCCTGCCAGGCTTGCGTGACCGGGGCCAACAACGTGGTCTTGCCCACCCCGGGGCCGCCCTCGATGATCGTCAGGGCGACTGGAGAGCAGGCGATGCGCGCTGCCGCAGCCTGTTCGGGATTGAGCCCGGACCCGGCGAGCAAGACGCCGACACTGTCGGTGTGCGGGGCGTCGATGGCCAAGGCACCCAAGCGTTGTGCCGCCGAAAATAGCGCGCGCTCCAGCGCGATAACTTCTGGAGTGGAATATATGGCGTGGCCCCAGCCATCATGGGCGAGCGGGATGACGTGGCGCTCCGCTTCGAGGCGCGCCAGTTCGGTATCAAGGGTTCGCTCGTCCGGCAGTTCAATCAGCGCGGCCGCAATGGCGGCCACCAATTCGCGGCGCTCGAAGGTGCTATCGCGCTCGGTCAGCTGAGCCAAAACGGCATCGATCCGATCGGGCTGGTCAAGGTGGTTCTGCACCTGCCGTTGCGACTGCTCGCGCGCCTGGGCAATGACCTGTTCGGGAGAAAACCCCAGCTCCTGACACTTTTCACGCCAGAAGACATGCCGGTCGACCCCGTCCAGGTCTTGCTTGCCCCGTCGGGTCGTCAAGGCCTTGGCTGCTGCCAAAGCGGGTGCGTCGCCCGTCTCGAGGCCAAGCTCTTCGAGTTCATCGACGATTTCCTTGCGACGGGCAGAAAAGTAGGCGCAAAGCGCGGTATCGACGCCCGCAACCTCGAAAATCCCGTTCTTGCCGGTGACCTCAATGGCAAAGCCAAGCTGGCGCAGTCCCTGCGCCAGGGCCCGATGATATTGCGCCCCCGCCGCCATCTTCCAGGCAAACAGCGGCCGGCCATCGAGACGACCAGTGCTACCGTCCGCGCGCGCCGCCAGATTGAGCACAACGGCGTGGGTATGCAGGGCAAAATCGGCAAAGGTCTCACCATCATCATGCAGCGCGGGCCGGGCTTCACCGTGCTGAAAGCCGGCCACGCTCAAGGCAACCTTTTCCAGCTGCAGGCCATCCTTGCCGCGACGGCCATAGGCGGCATTAGCATCCAGCAGCGCAATGGCCGTGACCACGGCCTGTCGCTGTACGGCTTCCAGTGAACGGCGAAGCTCGCCATCGGCCAGGGCCCAGAGCAGCGACATGCTCTTGGGCGACGAGAAGGTCACGTCATAGCCACCAATCTGCTCCAGCCGATTGCCGCCATTGCTGAGCAGGCTGCGACCATTGGCATCCGTGGCGGCATGCAGACGTTCGAACAGATCGGCATCAAGCGGCTGACCGGCTGTGATGCCAAAATTCTGGCCCGCGAGCCAGCTGCCCGCAGGCTCGGGCCCGTCGAGATAATAGGCGGTGCGGCTCAGATAATATCCCGCCGTTGTGCCCGAGGCGATGCTGGCAACCATGAAGACCTCCCGATTGGAGGCCCTTCACTAAGCGTGGTTTGGAGGAATCCGGCTGGAAGCCAACTTGCGGGGCGCGACTTGGCTTCCAGCCGGAGTCGGAAAATTCTGGGTTCTACTGGGGACACTCGAGCAGCGGTTCGAGCCAATCTGGAGAACGAAAAATGGCTACCAAGCCCACCAAGTTAAGCGTGTCGTTGCCGGCACTTCTCGCCACCATCAGCCAGGAGTCAGCGGTCGGCAAGACCACCTTCATGACCGCGCTGGCCGACGTCCTGACGCTGTCGGCGCACAGGTTCACCGTCTACCAGGCCGATGACAAGCCGCGCTTGCAGCAGATGCTGGGCGCTCGTGTCATCGATCTCAAGCCCGATGCGGAACTGCTGTTGTCCCAGCCGTCGCTGCTGCGCACCGCCTATACGCCGCTTTATACCGCCTGCGCGCAGGCCAAGGCGGCAGGCAGCTCGGTCCTGCTCGATGCTGGCGCCCGCGAGGTGGAAAATCTCGCGAACTTTTTCGCTGACATCGAGCTCGAAGACGATCTGGGGGTCTGGCAGCTGCCGATGGTGGTCTTTGTGCCGGTGCAGGCCGACCCCGAATCCATCCAGGCCGCCATCATGACCTGGCATCAGCTGCGCCGGGCGGTGCCCAGTGCCCGCCTGATCTTGGTCGAGAACCTGCATGATCGCGGGGCCATCGAGCGCATGAGTGCGACCAGCACGACACGCCGGGTGTTCGAGGCCGAGTTGTTGCCATTGCTTGGCAGCGCGCCGCGTCTGGTCATGCCGGCGATCCTGACCGAATTCTGGAAGCCCTTTGAAGAGACCGGCACGCGGTTTCTCAAGATCATGGCCATGCCGGCCGAAGAAGGCGCCGTCCAGTTTGGCATGGAGGTGGGCGACTTCAAGCTCGCCCGCGGCCACGTCACGCGCTTTTTCAAGCATATGAGCCAGGAAATTTCTGGCGTGCTGGCCCTATCGGGCAAGGTGGCTGATCGTGGCTGAGGATCATATCAATGCAGCGTCGGGGGAAACCCCGGCACTGCCCACCGTAGCCGATATGGAGCGCAACATGCGGGAGGATCGCCGCGAGATTGGCCGACGGGCTCGGCGAATGGTGACGCGCTGCCTGGCCGGTCAGGAGGTCAACCCGGATGAGTTGCATAAGCTTGGTCCTGCGGGACGGGATTATTTCTTCCGCGAGCTCCAGTCCGGGCTCGCCCAGCAACTGGCAGCAGCCGTCGCGACCCGGAAGCACACCGCGAAGGCGAGCCGCCCTCGCCCCAGCACGGCGGCGGTAGGAGCAAGGCCGGTGCTGGATATCACCCAGGGCTGGACCGCCCAGCAGGGCGAACGTCGCAGCTACGAGCAGCGCGCTTTCCGCACGGGCGGCATCTGGGCGCTGGTCCTCACGGGGTTGGCAATCGCCATCCCTGCATTGTTTCCCGAACTCAACATCTCAATGATCCAGGAAGGATTTCTCAATGGACCTTTATAAGCTCGACAGCGGCTATGCGCCGCGCAAGCATCCCATCGCTGCCATCACCGCCAGCCTTTTTGGCCTAGTCACGTTTGGCGCGGTTTCAACGCTTGCCCTGGTCGTTGCCGGCGCTATTGTCGAGGCGCCCAGCCTGCAGCATGCCTTGACGGCACTGATCGACCGCGTGACCGAACTGCGCACGGGCTATATCAATGACCGGATCTGGCCAAGTGTCTGGATGGGCCTTGGGATCGGCGCACTCGCCGCGACGAGAACCGGTTACCAGCACTGGCGGGATACGCCACGCACCGAGCCATTCATCTCTGAGGATCCGTCTGATCCGCAGATTTTCTATGATGAGGCCGCCGAAGCCACGCTCAAGCACCGGCTTTCGGCAAAGGCCGGGGCCGACGAACGGAACGGCATCTCTATTGCCCCCCATATCGCCCTCAGCCAACGCCTGGAGCGGAAGAACATCCTGATTGTCGGGGCCCCGGGCTCGGGCAAGTCCAACCTGGTCCGTCCCATCGCCCAGCAGGCCATTGCACGCGGTGACCTGGTGGTCCTGCATTGCACCAAGGGCGATGTGGCGCGTGCGTTCCGCCAGCAGGATATCGTGCTGCTCTCGCCGGCCCACCGGGACGGTTGGGCATGGGATATCGGCGCCGATATCAGCGGTCCCGCTGCTGCGGCCGAGTTTGCCATCACCGTCATTCCGGAGTCCAAGGAGGCGTTCTTTTCCACCACGGCGCGCCTGGTCTTGACCGATATCATTGTGGCGCTGGGCGCAGAGCGGGGCGCTCACTGGGGGCCACGTGAGCTTTTGCAGCATGTGCTGTCGCAACCGGGTGAACTGGCTGCCATGATCGGCAATCTTGATCTCAGTGCCAGCCCATTGCTGGGTTACGGTAATCCGGATGAGGTCTCGCGCACCGTCGAAAGCGTGCTGGCCACACTGGTGTCGGGTGCGATGACAACATTGCGGCCGATGGCCCTTGCCTGGACCGACCTGCCTGCGACGCGCCGTTTTTCGATCAAGGCCATGCTGTCCCGCAAGTGGAGAGGGCCAAAGGTGCTGATCGTACAGACCCACCCCGGATACCCGGCCTTGTCGGAGAGCATTTGTGGCGGGGTGCTGCGCCGCATCTGCCAGGCGATCGCTGCGCCGCGCAGTGCCACCACCTACATGCCTGCGGTCACCATGGTCCTCGACGAATTTAGCACCCTGGGCCGCGTTGAGGGCCTCGAGGGAAGCCTGGCTGTGGCGCGTGAGCAGGGATTGGCGATGGCTATCGCGCTGCAGGATATTTCGCAGCTCAAAATCTACGGCGATGCAGCGACCGCGCTGGAAAGCTTCTTCCAGTTCAAGATTTTCGGCATGCAGCAGACCGGCGAGGCCACCAATGCGCTCGCGGAGATGCTGGGCAAGCGCAAGATTGCGGTGACGCTGCAGAACAGGTTGCCCAAGGCCGACGACAAGCGGAGATGGGTGTCGGAGCGGGAAAACTATCCGCTGTTTTCGCCGACCCAATTTGCACGGGATTTGGGCAACTTTGACCCCGCCACACCGGACGAAGTGATCAAGACCTTGCTGCTGTTCGAGGGCGACGCCTACCGTCTGGACTGGCCGCCCACTAAGTGGGGCACCCAGGGGCTGGGATTTGTGGCCGCTGCCTGGACAAAGGGACATCCACCGCAGGCGCCTGAACAGGCTGAGCCGCAGCGCTGAACTAAGGGGCACTGGCCGACGCCAGTGCCCCATTTTTTTACGCTGCCTCCTTGGAACAACCCGCAACTTGGCTTCCAGCTGGCCCGCCCCAGGACTGTGCGAGAACATGGGCGTTGGCACTTGCTGACCCGGGCTCTGGTCTGGTTCCCCCTCGGGGATCAGATTGACGGAACCGGAAACCCCTTAAAGGAGTAGAGGCCATGAAAAACCGCTACGACACCAAGGACGAACGTCAGCTCAAGGTGCTCGGCAACGAATTGAAGAGCTTGCTCATCAATCGTGCCCCGAGTGGTCACTGGGAAGACGTTCGGTTTGCCTACACCATTGCGCAGGAAGTCTTGGGCTTCCTGCCGATGGACGACGGCCCCAATAAGATGACCGACGCGGCCATCAAGGCGGGGATTCCACACGTCGAGACAATGCTGGTGGTGCTGCGCACACTTAATGCGCTTAAGGCCCACGAGTAAGGAACAGGGCGGCAGGTTCACCTGCCGCCCTGTTTTTTTATTAGACCAGTCGCTACATGCTAGCACGCCGGCGGAGCGAGAAACTCCTCATTGGCTGCTAGGAGTTTGGATAGTTGGACCCATTTCGTTGCCTCCGTCACCGGAAAATAGAGCAGCGGACCCGTGATGGTCAGAATGCTGCCTTCCCGAACCGCCGCCCACGGCGCGTCCAGATCGCCCCATACGTAACGGACAACTATGGTTCGATTGGTGCCGTCGACCTCGTTGGTCGCCTCGCGTAGCCTTGCCCAGCTATCGTCTGACAATGCCGCATGGAGCAGGTCGGTGAGCTCCGTGCGAGGATCCTGCTGTACCGCCTCAAAGAGGTGGGCCAGATAATCGCTGATCACGCTCTCGCCTGTTTGACGGAGGTGGGCGAGCCACCACGCCAGCTCGTACACCGGGTCAGGTTTTTCGCCTGGCATTCCAAGAGCAACGCCACAACCGTAAAGAGCGCCGATGACAATGTCGCGCTCATCGACGCTGGTTGAGACATTTTCCTCCCGTATCATGTCTGCGTCCCCGGCAGGCTCCTCAGCAGACCCAGCGGCGAATTTTTCGGCAAAATCTTCAACCTGCTTGGCAAAAATATCGCGAAATGCCGTTTCGGGCCGCCCTGCGGGAAGGCGGCCGCTACCGATCGGATTGCGGCGAACACCACCCTCGTGCAGCGCTTGCCGCTCTTTCATCAGCTGGTTTGTGAGGAGCGGGTGGCCTTCTTCTGCCTCCGCTTGCCACACCAGCTTACGCAAGCTGCCAAGAATTTGGGATTGCCAGGTCAAAACCGCACCAGCGGTTACCGGCGCATCGCAGTCCCGCCAAGGCTGGGCACCAAAAAATGCCGTGAGGCCAGCATCGCTCAGCTCCAATGCGATCTGCTGTCTCATCCGCTTGGCCGGATGCCAGCCGAAGAAGCCGGCAGCGATGGCTGCCCGCGCGCTCTTGAACCAGCTATTGGGCGTACCGCTAAACGCGAAATGGGCGTGATCGTGCCGATCAATGGTATCGCGCCCCAAACGCAAGCCCTGCCAGTCCACCAATGCATATTTTTTGCCAGCCTCACCTTGGCTGACGGATTCTTCTCCGAACAACGGTGCCAGTACAAACAGGGGTGTATCGGCGACCTCAGCGGCATTTTTGCTGACTTGGTTTGCCCCGCCGAAAAACGTCGCACCAACATTGTCCAGGATGCGGGCGAGCACCAAGGCCTGAACGTGGAGAATAGATTTCTGTGCGCTGAGATAGGCCGTTGTGACCGGTCCCTCGTTGCCCCGCCGCTGATCGAATTCGGCGGCATGCCCACGCCGCATAAATTCACGTTCGGTTCGCGAAAAGACGAAATAGCGCCGGTTGGGCAGATCCTTGCGCAGCAGGACTGCCTGCTGAAAATCGGTGTCGGGATAACTGTCTTTATAGTCTGCCATCACGGCGTCGATGTCCGATGGATCGCGGAACCGATCCCCATCGAAATACACGTAGACGATGGCACCTGAATCCGAGGGATAGGGGATGATCTCGACAGCATCATGGTCGTCAGGGGCGCCGGGGTAACCGTCTTCTCCCTCGGAAGTGGGGATTTTTTTCATCTCGGCGAAGCCCATCGAAAACTCCTATCGAAGCTTGCTTAGTCGCGCGGCAATACGCGCGAGTTCATCGGTGGAAAGGTCCTTTTCCGTTTCGCCGCGCACCGGCGAAGGAATAGGTACCTGAATATTCGGTGCTGGAGGCACATGAACCGGTGCGCGCCCATCCGTATGATGGGTGGATTGGCTTGCGGTCACGACAGACATTTTTTCCGCGAGCCAGGCGTCGCGGTGCGACGGCCGAGGCGGCTCGGGTCGGCTCTCTGCCCCCTTTACCAAGCGGTCATGGGAGACGCGGAGATGGTCGGCGGAGTAGAACCGACCATCCGGCCGTTTGACGCCATTTTTTCGCAGGAGGTTGGCCAGAGACCGCCAAGTGAGGCCGCGCGCCCTTAACGCCGCGAGCCCGGCCAGATGATGCCCAAGCACGCGCTCAAACGGCACGCGCTCCCCGCCCAGCGTCAGGTCGCCGCGTAGTCCTTCTGCCCATTGTTGCGGTGTCAGATTCTCCATGTGGAGCACCTAACCTCACCGGGCTTTATATAGACCTGAACAAAACCGAGCAATTTGAAGCATTTCTGAAATGTTCTATTTTGCTCTTCTCACACCTGTGCATCCTCAACGATGCCTGCCTGCAAGAGCTTTTCGCCGTTTCTGGCTCGCGGCAGTTCCCGGTCCAGCATGGCACACAGGTCGACCATGATGGGGTTGGATCAATTTGCCCTGATGCTGTCGCGCAGTTTGCACCGCCGCCGCCGGGTAGCGTCCTCGATGGCCCAGAGGAGCGCCACGGCTTTGGCTACAGCGCCGGCAAAGTGCGAACCATTGGCCTCCTGACTTTATTAATGGATTATTGTCTTCATACTATTCTGCAGTTCTTCAATAACTTGTTCGACAGCTGGTCGCGAATTGACCCATAGGTCTTTTGACCACCGGGAGACGGGCCTCTCGGCCCGCAAGACGCCGAGCAGCTTTGGTCCCAAATCGCTCAGCTCCCCGACGCTAGTTGATGTCACTATCCGACGGAAAGGGCCGTCTGGATAGAGAACGGATGTGTCCACGGAGACAACTGGCTTGCCGACATACTGCGCTTCCACGCCTACCGTTGAGGTAGTGACAACCACAACATCAACGGCAAGCAGTAGCGCGCTTAGATCCTCTTTGGTGGGGCTGAAGTCGATGCGCTCGCCCGGCACGAAGCTAACTTGTTCGTTGGGGTGGTAACGCACTACCAAGCGGGTGCCCAACTCGGTGGCCACGAAGCGGCGCAGTTCCTGCTCAATCCGGCGCGGCAGAGACGGGTCACCTATCGTGTTGTTGAAAGGATGTTTCGCAGGCTCAACTTGTGATGCCCATAGGATAATTTTTTCATCCCCCGACCAACCTCGCTCATGGCGAAGGCGCCGGCCAGCGGCAATGGTTTCCGCAGTCATAAGCCGGTCGAAGGCAGGATTTCCTGTCGCGACAACCTGTTCAGGCGCACAGCCGTACGATAAGAATGTTTGACGAACTCCTTCATTAAGTACAAGAAACTTGTCCGCATAATCAGGATAGTCAGCAGCTGGCATGCGGTGCACATCCAGCAAATCGACAAGGCAAACTGTAGGCACCCCAAGTAATTTTCCTGCCATGACAAGTGCCTGTTCACTGCGAGGCGAGTTAGTGACGACAATAAGATCGGGACGTTCTCGTTCCAGAAGGTTGATCATCGTTCGAACAGGCAGGAATGCCTGACGTTGCCGAAGGGCATAAAGTTCGTAGGCACGGCTTTCGCCGCATGTCTTCATAAGGTCACGAAAATTTATTCCATGGTAGGCGACTGATTCATCGTAACGCACCTTTGATGCTGCCGAATCCTGATCCTTCACCAGTATACGGCCGTGTCTTTGCACCTCTGGGTCGATTGCCTCCGGCAGGTCGCGATAGCCAAAATAGGATATATCACGGTCATCGAGATATGCTTGAGCAGTGGTCAGGGCCAGAATTCTGGTTTGATACCCACGCTCGGCCATCGCTAACGCGACAGGAGCCAGCATCGTAATGTGCCCCCCCCCATAAGCGGCGAACAGGATTTTAGGTGGTGGCGATTTCGGCAATGGCCTGTCCTCTCGGCTGTCGAAGCGTCTATATTATACCGGATGGCAATGTTCGACAGGCGAGAATTTCGATTGATATCGACACAATCGAAAAACTGTGGTGCCTCCAAGAGCCCAATATTTGGTTAATCGCAGAACGCATTTGCCCAATGTTCTAGTGCGATCAAGGCGCGAATTTCTCGGGTGTAATTGCCATTGCCGGCAATGTGGTCCTCCAGTAATTCGGACCCATAGCCCGAAAAAATACCCTGCTGTCGAAAATAGGACCGGTGGACGAGGAACTCGCGGCAATATTCTTGCAATTCATTGCGAAACCAGCCCCCGACCGGCACCGTGAACATCTGCTTGTCCCGATATGCCAGCTCGTGGCCGATCATCGGAGCAACAGCCTTCTTGAGCAGGTATTTCGTGGTGCCGTTCTTGAGCTTCAGGTGCCCAGGCATGCGGAAGGCCAGTTCCATCATGCGATAGTCGAGAAAAGGAGTTCGGGCCTCTAGAGAGACGGCCATGCCCATGCGGTCCGGCTTGACCAGATTATTGCCAGACAACAACAACTCCATATCAATGTATAGGGCCTGGTTGATCCGATCCCAATGCGGAACCTTGTCGAATAGCTCTGAAACCAGGCCGTATGAGTCGCCCTGTGGAGAGTGGGCGCCCGTATATAATTTGGCTTTCTGGTCGTCCTGAAACAGGTTGAGATTGCGATAATACGAGCGTCGAAACGAGGCGTCGTCCATCTCACTGACGTCCCCCTCGAAGAATTTTTTATATTTGTCATAGCCGGCAAAAAGTTCGTCGCCACCGTCGCCGGTTAGCACCATTTTGACCTGCCTCGACGCCATTTCTGCGACCTTGTAGGTTGGCAGGAACGATATGTCACCGTGGGGCTGATCGCAGTGATAGGTCGCCATTGGCCACAGATCGAGCATATTGGGCGCAACGCGCTTCGAGGTGTGTTGTGTGTTGAACCTGGCTGCCGCCGCTTCGGCAAAGCTTGTTTCGTCGTAACGTGGATCATCGAAGCCAATAGAAAAGGTCTGCACCGGATGCGAGACGTGGCGAGCCATAAGACCCACAATAGTCGACGAGTCTACTCCGCCCGAAAGAAAGGCGCCAAACGGCACATCGGCCCGCAATCGAATACGGACAGCATCGTCTAGCGTTGCATTAAGCTCTTCAATCCAGCGCGCCTCGGACTGCTCGACCGGTTGCACGTCTGACAAATCCCACCAGCAATGCTGGGAAACGCCGCTGCGATCTATTTTGAGCCAGTGCCCGGGCAGTACATGACGAACCCCCGCAAACATCGTAAAGGGTCGCGGCACATAGTTGTAGGTCAGATAGTGGCTCAACGCCTCATGCTCAATCGGCAGGTTGCCGGTGGCAGGCAAAATCGCCTTAATTTCCGACCCGAAAACGGCGCGATGACCGTCATCGAAAATGAACAGCGGTTTGACGCCAATACGATCTCGAACCAGATAAAGGCTATCCTGGCGTCGATCATAAATGGCTATCGCGAACATGCCGTTCAGGTGGCGAACGAAGTCAATTCCATCGCGTTCGTACAGGCGCAGCAGCACTTCGGTATCAGAATGTGTTCGACACGCAAAAGGCGTGCCGTGCAGTTCAGCGGCAAGCTCTACGTGATTGAAAATCTCGCCATTTTGCACCACGACAACCCGGCCGTCATCGGACATAAATGGCTGTTTTCCGCCCGCAACGTCGACAATCGATAGCCGCTGGTTGCCCAACGCGATCCCAGGTTCACAAAAGACACCTTGCCCGTCTGGACCACGGTGGTGGATCGCCTGTGCCATTTTAGCCAGCGTGTCCGGACCAAGAGAGCGACCATCGCGATCAAAATATCCAAAAATACCACACACGACTAATTGCCACCCTTGGTTATAATTTGTCTGACAGTCATGGCTATTATTTCCATGTCAAAGAAGAAACTAACGCGATCCACATATTCCAGATCGAGACGGGTACGCTCCTCAGGGGTAGCACTTGATCGGACCGTGCATTGAGCGAGCCCCGTAATGCCCGGCCGGACGCGGTGACGCTTGTCGAACTCTGCCACGGAATACAGCTGACGCTGCGCGGGAACATCGGGACGCGGCCCGACAATACTCATATCTCCAGCCAATACATTGACCAGCTGCGGCAGTTCATCAAGGCTAGACCGACGCAGCAGCCGTCCAATTGGAGTAATTCGAGCATCATCGCTGCTCGTCTTATAGTCCCCAATTTTGTCGGCGTTTTGGACCATGGTTCGAAATTTTAGAATATGAAACGGTTGCCCGTTTTGACCGGTTCGAACTTGCCGGTAGAGCACCGGCCCCCGATCCTGGGCGTAGATAGCGATTGCTACGGCCAGCCAGACCGGGGATGTCAGGAGAACAACCGCCAAAGAACCCAAAATGTCGAAGGCGCGCTTTAGTTTCACAAAATTATCTTTCTGCAGACTTTGCGGGCAACGCACCAACGACCAATACAGAGACCAAAACAGCGCCTAACGCCGCTATGGGGCTTACAAAGGCGGATACCGTGCCCAGCGATAGCTCGAGACCAGCAAAGACCGCTGTAATCGCTACGCCGATCAGTGCTGGGCGAGCGGCATTTGCCAAAAGCCATACGGAGTTCCCAAAGAGCGGATGCTGCGTGGCGCGGCCGATTACCAGTGCGAAGATAAAATGGAAGAGCGGCAACACCGATACCGACAAAAGAACATTTCCGGTGACGATGCCGGGAATGACCGCGAGCGGCACCAGCAAGGTGCATGCAACGGTATTTTTGAGCAGCAGGCCGGTTTGATGGCGCGCGTTCAAGAGAGCTGTGGCCATCGAGCTGATGGCAATAGCAGGCAAAGTCAGAAATCCTATGCTGGCGATCTGGCCTATTAGCGTCAGATCGTCCGCGGTCATGCTCCCATGCCCAAAGACCAGTTCCACCAACGGCCTGGCAAACCAGACGCAAGGAACAGTGATCGCCAAAGCCATGCCCAGGGATCGGCGCAATTCAGTTGCGAAAAGGCTTTCAGCAACCCGAGCTTTGCCAGCGACCAAGGCCCTGCTTAAGGCCGGGAAGGCCACCGCGCTAATCGTGGTAATTGCGATGCCGATAGGTAGCTCGACGAGCTTGGTGGCAAAATTATACGCGGCAATGTTGCCGGTGCCGTTCAAGGACATGACAGCACGCAGAATTACCGGGATCAGCAACACCAACGTAGTTGAGGCCAGTGCCTGCACGAATCGGCGCGCCAAATCCCATGATTTCGCCTGGTCGGCTTGCGGCGAATTAAACGAAAGGTGCTTCAGGCCAACCGCCAGTTGGCTGCCGTATCGAAGCAACGCCGCAACGGCGATGGACGTTGCCAGGACCGTAAGTTCTTGGCCTGGATAAAGCCAGAACACCAGCATGCCGACAATGGTGACATTGAAGATCAACGTCCCACTCCCGGCTACCAAGAATTTTTCTTCGGAGTTCAGCAAGGCGGTCGTTACCCCTGCCATGCCGGCAAGCGGAATGGCGAGCGCGGCGATAGCAAACTGAGTTGCGTACTCGCTGGGCGGAACGGCGCTGTAGCCCGGTGCGAAAGCCAGCATCAAAAGCGAAGGGAACAGTGCGATCACGAGAGCAATGAGCCCAAACACTGCGCCAACCACCAGCGTGGCAGTAAAAAACAGCCTGGTTCGGGCACCACGGTCGACGCGTCGGAATTCAGGAATGAGGGCGGCACTCAGGCCACCAGCCAGTAACAAATTGACGAACAGGTCGGGGGTCGTCAGCATAACAATGGCAAAGTCAGCGTCGCGCGAAAGCCCCAACACTGCGCTGATTTGGATCTCGCGCCCAAACCCCGCGACCCGCCCCGCTAAAAGCATGAGGCTGAGCCCCATGCTGGCCGAGAGGAGGCGCCTTGAAAACCTCATTGCTGCTGCAGGCGCGAGCGAGCGATCTTGGCGACAATATCAGCGACGCACTCTTGTACCTGTTTGTGCGTGGCGACCAAATCGCCGGCTGGAGCAGCGCTGCTACTGGTATAGGCCTCGCGCAATTTCAGAATCTCGCCGGCGAAATCCATCTCGTTTTCGATCTCCCTTACGGTCGCACTGTTGCGATGAAAGGTGCGAGACAGAATGGCGGCGGTCGAGCCCAGTCGAACGTGTTCGGCGATGAGCAGCTCTGCTGGCAAAAGCCCTTCTCCAACCCGTGCTAGCCCGCCGATACCGAGCGCAAGGCCCGCGCTGGTAACGATGGCGGCGATCTCGTCAACCAGCCCCTCCGCAAGCGGCTCGAACATAAAAGTTTGCTGCAGATCCAGGTGCAGGTCGTTCAACCCGACATGGATTTCATCGATGCCCGGCGTAGCAACAATCTGCTGGAGCTCACGGACTGCGGCGGCGGTCTCCAGCAACAGGCAGATACGGCGGCGGCCCGCCACCAATGCGCTAAAATTTTGAACTTCAGCCGCACTCTTGAACATCGGCAGCATCAGCATGTCCGCCCCGAGTGCAATTGCCCGATCGATCTCTCCTGCCGAGCCATCGTGTACTGGATTAAGTCGAACCACGAGCTCAGCGTTGGGGGCCGCAGCGCGAACCACCCCAACATCCTCAAAGCTGTGCCTGCTGATGACCGTGGACAGATGCCCCTGCCGTTCAACTTTTCCAATTATTTCTAGATCAACCATCAACCGATCAACGCCGCTCGAAACAGCGAAGGCGGCCAGTTCGGCTGAATTGGTAATAAAGATAAAACGCATCATCGGAGGTCTCTTGGCTGGACATCAGGCATTGCCGTGACGCCATGAAATCTATGCACTCGCGCACTGCAACGTCCACACGAGCGTCGAGAAAAGCTTATGATCGCTGGTGCAGGTCGAAACAGCCACCGCAGAGCCAGGAACCTACTGCCCCTTTTCCGATTCGATCAGGTCAGTATCAGTGATCAGTTTGAACAATATACCACGGGCCCGCTTTTCATCCTCGTCTGCCAATGCAGCACGCAGGGCCTCGATCTGAGTTGTCATGTCCAGATCGCCGGCTACAGCTACAGCACAGAGTATCTTTGGATGGCTGGTTCTTTGAGCCAAAGAGTCGTCGTAAAACAGCTCCTCGTACATTTTCTCACCCGGACGTTTTCCGACAGCGATGACTTCGATGTCGCCATCTGGATTGGTGGCACCTTTGACTGACAAGCCCGCCAGGCGGATCATGTTTTCTGCCAGGTCTGAGATGAGCATTGGCTCCCCCATATCAAGCAGGAAGATATCGCCGCCCTTGGAAAGCGCGCCAGCCTGAACGATGAGCTCAGCAGCCTCTTTGATCGACATGAAATAGCGCGTCATGCCTCGGTCTGTCAGGGTCACAGGCCCGCCGTGAGCGATCTGCTCTTTAAACAGCGGCACAACCGAGCCATTCGAGCCTAGAACATTGCCGAACCTGACCACCGAAAAATGCTGGCCAGACTGTCCTTTGGCGGCAACTGCAGCCTTCTCGCGCACAATCAATTCCGCCCACCGTTTCGTCGCCCCCATAACATTGGTCGGACGAACGGCCTTATCCGTAGAAATCAGAACGAAATCCTGCACGCCGGTGCGGAAGGCGGTATCAACGACGATCTGCGTGCCAAAAACATTATTCCGGATCCCTTCGAGCGCATTGGCCTCCACCAGAGGCACATGCTTGTGGGCCGCGGCGTGAAAGACGACATTGACGCCGTAGTTCGTCATGGTCCGCTCGACAAGCTGCGCGTCGGTAACAGACCCAAGGACCGGAATTATTACGGCATCTTTGCTGCCGACAAGCTCGCGATCAATTTTGTACAGCGCAAACTCGTTGGCCTCGTACAGCACCAGCCGCTGGGGCCCCCACTGGGCGATTTTTCGGCACAGCTCGGACCCAATAGAGCCGCCAGCACCGGTGACCATGATAGTGCGCCCCACCACCATCTGCCGAATGAGACCGATGTCAGGCGGGACCGAGGAGCGGCCGAGCAAGTCGTCCACATCGATCTCGCGGATCTGACTGACCAAATACTTCCCTGTCACCAAATCGATGATATCGGGCAGCGATTGAACTCTGACCCCATAGTTCGCAATATCGGAGAATATCTCCTTGCGCCTGGCCGCCGAAATCGATGGCATCGACAAAACGATCTGCTTGACAGAAAAATCGTCGATCATCGTCGACAGATAGGAAGGCGGATACACCCGTATTCCAGCCACCTCGCGCCGATGCAAGGCTGGATCATCATCCACAAACCCGGCAATGAAATGGCTTGCCCTAAGCGATAACGCTAGCTGCGTTCCCGCTTCTCCGGCACCGTAGATAACCACAGCGGGCCGTTGCAAAATCATTTCACGGCTGGCCGACGAAGAGATCAGCCATTTCGCCGCGTAGCGACTGCCAATGATCGCGAGCGACGCCAATGCCCAATAGATAATTGGAACGGACCTTGGAACGATATCTCTCCACAACATCTCAGAGAGGAAGGCCAGAATAACCCACATGATGGCCGACAGCGTGGTGGCCTGAAGAATGGTCCACAGAGCACGCTCTGGCAGATGACGCACGACCGCCCTGTATAGACCCATTCGAAAGAAAATTGGGATCGCTACGGCTGGCGCTGAAAGCGCTATGATCCACTCGTCCGCCGAGGCCGGAAAGACCCACCGGTCATATCTAAGGGCAAAACTCGCCCAAAGAGCCGTGGACAAGATCACGATATCAAACGAAATCAAGATAGCGCGCTTCCCTCGACGAGGAAGGCTCAGCAATCGCGCTCTAAATTCACGAAACATCGGCATGACCACGTAAATAATTGGAATTCACTTCCTGCTCGCCCGCAGGCTAAACAAATCAGCAACGGTGCTGTCTAGCAGAAAATTCATTTCTGCAATTGAGGGGGGGCAGGCGCACGTCACAAGTACAGGTTTGGATTGCTGGCGGTTAACCAGAAATTCGTGGCAACCACAACCTACAAGCAGCAACTTGATTATGCGGCGTGCGATATATCATGGCGTTTAAGGTTCTCCATGTTCGATCGCGCTCACGCATCCGCTGTCATAGTCATTTTCTGGGCCAGAAAATGGCAGCTACTCTCGAACGAGAGCGAGCAGTCCAATTTTTCGCCTGTCAAATTCAGTACTTCTCCATGTCCCAGGAGAGGGCCGTCAGATCTATTTCCGCAGTGTCACCGACTATCCCTCTCGCTTGAGGAGTTCCATGCACATCGAGTGCCGAATTATATAGATTTAATACCCTCAATAACGCGATCCATTTGAGCACTGTTCATATTAGACCCGGACGGAAGGCAAATCCCTCTCTTGAACAAGCCATCGGAAACCGAACCATTGTCATGCGGATAGTAGAGGCAATCCTGGAAAACCGGCTGCAAATGCATCGGCTTCCAAACGGGCCTTGCCTCTATGAGGTCTGCAGCAAGGGCCGAAATAACATCGGCGCTTGTCACCCCCTCATACCCTTCTTTAATGGTGCAGACTGAAAGCCAGTGTGTCGAGCGACTCCACTCTGGCTCTGGCATCCATTGGAGCCATTCGATACCAGCCAGCTCTTTTCTATAAGTATGGAATATCTCGCGCCGCGCATCGACGCGTTCCCCCAAAACACCCAGCTGCCCCCGACCAACGCCAGCAAGAATGTTGCTCATGCGGTAGTTATAGCCAATGGTCGAGTGCTGGTAGTGTGGAGCTGGGTCTCTTGCCTGCGTGGCCAGAAAACGCGCCCGCTGGGCCTTCAGCGGATCATTCGTGACAAGCATCCCGCCGCCAGAAGTCGTTATTATCTTGTTGCCGTTGAATGAATAGATGCCCATCTCGCCGAATGTGCCAGAGGCCCGCCCCTTGTAAGTCGCCCCAAGAGACTCGGCCGCATCTTCAACAACAGGCACTCCATATTGATCGCAAAGCGCGACTATTGGATCCATATCTGCGCTTTGCCCGTAAAGCGACACGACAATAACCGCTTTCGGAAGCCGCCCCTCCCGCTTGCATTCCTCCAGCGCACGTTCCAGCGCCGCCGGCGACATATTCCAACTCTCGGGCTCCGAATCGATAAGCACCGGCTCAGCGCCCTGATAGGCAATTGGGTTAACGCTCGCCGCAAAAGTCAGCGTCGAACAAAACACCCGATCTCCAGCGCCCACCCCCAGCAGAACAAGGGCAATATGGATTGCTGCCGTGCCGGAACTCAGCGCAACAGCGTGGCCAACACCGACACTCGCGGCCAACTCCTCCTCAAACGCATCCACATTGGGGCCCAACGGCGCGATCCAGTTGGTGCGGAAAGCCTCCTCGACGAACTCCAATTCAGCATTTCCCATATGGGGCGTAGACAACAACACTTGTTCGTCAATCTGCTGGCGAGCGATCAGATCAACAACCAGACCCTCGCTATCAACGACGGGCAAATGGTTGATGGCGTGCTGCCGCATAAGTTCAAGCGCCTGCCGCCGCGTAAAGCCCGGCGAGAGAACGATGGACTCGGCGGGTGGCAACAAGGCCAAGGCGTCCTCGAGAGAGGCCCCCTTAAGAATCAGGCGGCGGAGGTCGCCGTCCGTAATGGTTCGCTCGAAGCCGCCAGCATCGTTTTGCAGGAGAAGAATACCCAGCGCCGTCTGGTCCAGTTGTGCGAGCGCATCGCGCAATGTCGATTGGCGCCGAATGCCTAATGTCGATACGTTCACGACTTCTTCCTCGTCAAATACGCCGCGCAGGCACGCCCACAACGGTTGCGCCCTGCGGTACATCTTCAAGTACGACTGCGCCAGCACCAATGGTGGCATTATTGCCGATCGAGACGCCGGGCAACACCGTGGCCCCCGCACCAATTAAAGCCCCATCGCCGATACACACCGCACCACCCAGCGTCGCACCGGGAGCAACATGGCAATAATCACCCACGCGCACGTCATGATCAACAGTAGCGTGGTGATTTATAATTGTCGATTTTCCAACTCGGCTATTCGGAGCTAGTACAGCCCCCGCGGCAATAAAACATCCTTCATCCACATTTGCGAATCTGGACACCACCGCGGAAGGATGAACGACACTCAAGGCATGGAAACCCCACCCTGATAAAATATTGCATAGGCGGGTACGGACCTGGTTCTCACCGATACAGATATGAAAATGGCGAATCGGAGCTTCCGCTCTGAGTCTTTCAATCGAATAGCCGAGAAACACCTTCCCTACCTGCCGGTCATCTTCCGAATAGAAAGATAAAGACCCGATACCCTGCAGCAATGCAGCATCTGCGACCACGGAAGCGTGGCCGCCAGCCCCAATCAGAGCGAGGGAATCAGTAAGCATTGGCCTTATTCAGCAATGTCCCTGGAAGCTCCAGAGTTTCGAGAATATTAACGATGCGCACGCCTGTCCGACCGTCACCATACACATTGTCTATGGGCGGACGCCCCATCGCGCGAGCTTGGTCGATGGCAGATGCGATGGCCATGCTGTCGGGCTGGGTGTCGATGACATTGCGATTGCGCTGCCTCAAATGCTGACGCGACCCAATATTGACCACTGGTGTGCCAAAACTGGCCGCCTCGATTATACCACTGCTGGAGTTTCCAACGAGCATGTCAGCGTGCTTGAGCATGGAGACAAACTCACGCCGTTCGAGGTGCGTGACCAACTTTATCTGGCCAGTCGCAGCATAGGTATTCAGGACGTCAAGAATACCACCACTTCCAGCATCAGAGTTTGGCTTTAACGCAAGAATGGCCAGGTTTTTTTCTAACAGGGGCTCTAGAATAGCCTCAATCTGCTCGCTGGCCTGCCCTGCCTCTTGCAGCACCGGATGATAGACGAGCAATGCCGTCTCATGGCTCGGGTCAAGCCCGAGGCGGGCAAAGGCCTCTTCTCGCGTGTGAAATGCCATGGCTTCCAGACCATCCAGTCCAGGAGCCCCCACCACCGTAACGGTCTGACGATCCTCCCCCATTTTGATCAGCCGCTCGCGACTCTCTTCGGTTGCCGTAAGATGGTAATGTGCGAGTTTGGAGATAGCGTGTCGAACCGACTCATCGATGGTCCCAGAGCGTTCTCCTCCGTGGAGGTGGATGACAGGAATCGACAAATGCCCCCCCGCAATGGCGGCAGCCAACATTTCACCGCGATCACCCAAAACGACGACGCAGGCAGGACGGAATGCTTCTAGCGCATCCACGCAGCCGCTCAGCATCGCAGCAATATTGCGCGCGACAAGTGCGCCGGTCGCCTCCCCATGCTGGATCGGGACGCGCGCAATGATTGGCAGATGCGCGGCCAAAATTTCCTGCTCGGTGTGGCCGTATTTGTCATCCAGGTGCATCCCGGTGACGATAACACCGAGTTCAAGTGCGGGGCTGGCCTGGATGGCTTGCAGCGTCGATTGCATTAAGCCGAAATCGGCTCTCGTGCCGCTGACATAGGCGATCCTTCGCCGATGATTCATTGCAAATCGGCCCATATCAGTGTCTGCCCGGCAGCGATATCATGGGCTGCCCGGCGACCAAACACGGCATCGAGTTCCGCCGGGGCGATGCCCGTGCCGGGGCGCATTAAGGTGACGTCTGCAACGTCAAGCAAGGTCCCGGCGGGAATGGCCCGCGCAGCGGTCACGCTACGGCGAACGAGCGCACGCACAGGCAGCTCTGACGCCGACGGGCTTTTAATGCCATCCCCCATTGCTGCCTCGACATCACGAATGCTGTTGACCAAAGCCGTCAGCTCGTCAGGCTCAAGGGATGCGGCGTGATCGGGGCCCGGCATGCCCTTGTCGAGCGTAAAATGCTTCTCGATGACCCGAGCGCCCATCGCCACTGCTGCCGTAGAAACGGTGAGGCCGAGTGTGTGGTCGGAGTAGCCGACTGGCAGATTTGTTGCCTTGCCCATTGTCAGCATGGCGTTGAGGTTGACGTCCTCCACGGCCGCCGGGTAATTCGACGTGCAGTGCAGGATCGTCACGACATCCTGCATGGGCTCCGGGAAACCGGCAGCACGGCGCTCAGCCGCAATCACCGCGACGGCTGCTTCCACTTCCTCAAGCGCCGCCATTCCAGTGGACACGATCAGGGGAAGATTTTTGCGCGCCATGGCCCTGATGAAAGGGTGGTTCGTCAGCTCTCCGGACGGCACTTTGATCCGTGCGATGCCAAGCTCGACAAGCAAATCGAGCGACTGCTCATCGAACGCCGTCGACATAAACTCAATGCCTAAATCCCGGCATAGGCGCGCAAGATCGTGGTGCAGCTCCGAGGACATTTCCAGAGCCTTGAGCATCTCATATTGATCCCCATCACCCGTCGCACGCTTTTGATATTCGGCCTTCTCCGCTCCCCTTGCGGTCAATTTGTCAGCCGAAAAGCTTTGAAATTTAACCGCATTGGCGCCGCTCGCCGCGGCCACTTCCACGAGACGACGTGCAAGAAGCGGATCCCCGTTATGGTTAACTCCGGCCTCGGCTATAATGAATGTAGACATATCGCTATCCGCCTTACCAAACGCTGAGACCACCATCAACGACTATATTATGACCTGTGACGAATGAGGCAGCGTCCGACAACAAGAAAATTACTGCACCGGACATCTCGTCTTGATCGGCCATGCGCCCCATTGGGACGCGGTTACTGTATGCTTTCACAAAAGTGTCATTCTGCCCACTAAAGACGCCACCCGGCGTTATCGCATTAACCCGGATGTTCTTGTCGCCCCAGTATGTGGCGAGGTATTTAGTGAGCCCCCACAATCCTGCTTTGGAAGCGCTATAAACTGCAGGCGTATTAATGGCGCGCCCTTCGTAAAGCGAACCTTCGTAAATTCTTTGATCGGGGGCAACGATGCCGTAGATCGACAGCGTATTGACGATCGCCCCACCCAGCCCTTGCTCGACCATTCTCTTACCAAACACCTGGCAGCACACCATGGCTCCAGTAAGATTAACCCCGATTACCTCGTTCCAGTCCTCAAGCGGGAAGCTTTCGAACGGCTCGAAGAAATTGGCAGACTTCGCCGCGGCATTGTTGATGAGACCATAGATCGGCCCAAAAGCGTCCTCGATCGCAGCACATGCGTCGACAACTGATTGGCGATGGGTGATGTCCGCAACAAACGCCTTAGCACTTCCCGCGGTGGCACTGATGGCATCGACCGCCTCCTGAGCCTTATCGAGACTGGGCTCAATGATGGCTACCGCGGCCCCGGCTCCCACCAGAGCGGCCGCCATTCGCCTGCCAAGAATACCGCCGCCGCCGGTGATTACAACCGTGCGCCCCGCCAGCGAAAAATCAGCGCCCTTGGCCATGTGCCATTTCCATAAGTTTTTCGACAAGATAAAAGTCGATTTCAGAATCAATGTCGATCGAGCGCTCGCGCGGCATGACATAGAGCTTTACGCGCCCGTCCCACAGTCCATGCTTTAAAGCCTCCGGGCGCCAAACGTAGATCGATGCATTCATAGAAAAAACGGCGGGCGCCCCCTGGCGACCCGATATTGCGGTCCCAGGTTTCTTCGACAGGCCGACATTGCCGTCTTCTTGCACCTCAACCATGTTGAAATATGGATTTTTTTCTGCCGGATATCCGGTGATCACCACGTCGGTTTCCGCATCGAGCAACGCCATGCAGGCCGCAATATCGTCTTCGGTCCGCAGCGGCGAGGTCGGATCGAGATCGACCACCTTCGAGACCTCGACACCCGATCTGCGAATTTCGCCGACGAGATGATCGATCACTGGGATCTTTGGGGCAGAATTTGTGGCCAGTTCAACTGGCCTTAAGAAGGGCACCTCGGCCCCAGCATTGCTGGCAATCTCAGCGATAGCCGCTGAATCGGTACTGACATAGACCCGGTCGATTTTTTGGCATGACAACGCCTGCTCTATTGTATGAACAATAAGAGGTTTGCCGAGCAACAGCCGAATATTTTTTCCGGGGACACCCTGAGAGCCGCCACGGGCGCAAATCGTTGCAATGACAGACATCAAGCCCCTCCCAGTTCATGGGCTCGAATTGCAAGCGCGGTGCTGTCTAATCCATCCTCGAGACTTTGCAGCGACGACGCCTTGCCAGTTACTGCGCTGGCGACAAATCCACGCATTGCTTCCAAATAGGTTTCTGAAACGTCGAAATCGGCTGGATCGTCAGTCAGGACTTCAACCCCCGTCTGGTTGTGCAATTCGAGCCGCTTGGCGGCAAGGTCCCAAACCAGGGTCCCTAAGTCGCCCACAAATTCATAACGGCGAATGGGGCGGCGGGCGATATAGTCGACATTGACATTGACTAGCGCGCCAGCGGCCGACGTTCCAATCATGCTCGCAACGCTTTCGACCGCAATATCGAGGCTCGGCACTCGCATAGTGGTGCAACCCGTCAGCTCAACCTCTCCGAGAAGAAACCTGGCCGCATCAAGTTCGTGGCTGAGATCAAAGATCACCCCCCCACCGTCGGACCGACTTGCGCTGTAGCTATGTTTAAAATCAGCGGCAGCGCGCCAATCGGGCAACCACTGTCCGGCCGAGAAGCTGGACCGTCCAATAGTCCCCACGCTCCCCTGTTGCAGCAAGGTACGGACTTTGATCAAGGATGGCAGTAGCCTCAGATTGAAGCCGGTGAAATGCAGTGCGTTCGGGTGGGCGCCCAGCGCCTGCCTGACGGCAGCCACATGAGCCAACTGAGTTACTACGGGCTTTTCCACATAGGTGGGCACACCGGCGCCAATAAGGTCAATGAGGTAATCAATATGATTGCCGGAAGGCACGGCGATAACAGCCAATGTTGGTCTCAGGGCGAGAGCCGCAGCAAGATCCGTCACGACCGTTGCGCCTTCGACCCGCTCATCTCGCCGACGGAGAACAATACATTCAACATCTGCCAAGATCGCACGCAAATTGCGCAGGTGGCGCTGTCCAATGGAGCCATAGCCGACAATCAAAATGCGCATCGTTTCCCTTTAGACTCATGTAACGAAGGCTGCATCGCGACGCGGCGTCGGCCCCATTTTGGGCCAATTCGGAAATACAGGTCAAAACAGCGAATGGCAAGGCGCCAATGGCCCAAGCAGGGCTCACCAAACGTTTGCAATAAGAAGTACTGGTTGACCCTACAGATAGGCATAAATATGGAACTAACGAGGTCCATATGCGCCGGGTCAATAGCGGCATTGCAGTGATCAAATGATCATACCCGCCTGATGCAGCCCCACTGATTGCTCGTTGGCGCGAGCCGGTGCGGAACCAGAGCCTTCCGCAATTAAAGTGGCGGCCCAACTCGTCCTAGTTGGCTGCTGAGGACGTATCTATCAAGCCCATGCCCGCGACCTTTTGTCCATGCGGCCTATGGTTGGTACAGCCGCAGAAGATCATGGCGAGGGGCCTCTAACATTTTTGTCAGCAATTGCTCCTTGGTGAGGTTCCGTCGAAGGTATTCATTCGCTACTTCATCATTAAAATCGATGTTTCTGGTATAGCGGATTTGTGCTGAGCGATCCTGAACTTCCATGGGCATATCGAATATTTCTTGAGACGCCAGTCGAGAAACAAGGCTTTCTTGCGCCGCAAGCACTGCCTTCATGCCGAAGATAAAAGGATCTATTGCCTCTTCTTTCGGGCGAACATGATAAAGCATTGATCCGCTGTCCAAGCCTTTTGAAAGCATATGGATCGTTGCTCCGACCAGTTCGGGACGGCCATCGTAGAGTGCCCAGAAATTACACGAACTACCTCTATAGTAGGGCGAAATTCCCATATGGATATTGAAGGCATTTTTCTTGATCAAGAAGTCAACCAGCGGCGGCCTAATATAGCTCGCTCCGAATACCACGAACACATCAGCTTCAAGCGCCCCTCCCAACATTTCCAGCGAAGCCAAAGACAAATCACCCGTACGCAGCGCCATCTGCCTAACATTTCCTGGTAAAAACCGAGGACAACCAAATACTTCTCTTTCAGCTTCGAGTACACGCGAAAAATACTCCTGCATGACAGGGGTTTTTTTGTAAAAATCGTCAATGATACCAGGGAATACTGTAACGCACTCTTGTACGACGTATACTTCATCTGCAAATTCACTAAGCCGCTCTGCCAGCGAGAGGTGACGCGGGTTATTGGACGTAAAAAGCGTGATTTTCATCGAAGGCCCATTTGCATTGCTATATGAGTATGATCGTCCCGCGGTAGCTCATAGAGGCTCCCGCCCGAGGGCGCCAAATTCGCACGAAAGCCGATCTGAACGCCCAGCTCCGCCAATATGGCAAGCGTATCTGCATCGTAGGATCCGCAGGGATGGCTCATCGTGATAGCGGGCACCCCTAGAACGTTCGCGAGATGTTCAGAATTTAGACGATACTCAGCCAATTGTTCATCTCGCCGAAGAGCTGCCATCTGCGTAGGATGACTGAATGAGTGAAGACCTATTAGATGTTCCCGCGCGGAAAGCGCCCTTAGATGCTCGTCCGTCATCCACAGATTTCTAGTTGCCTCTTGCTTTGAGAAATCTTGATCAGCTTCAATTAGAGAATCCATGACCTGATTGTATCTTTTTGCGCCAAGTATCTTGTCTCGCGTATACCTAAATAGCTTATCTTGTTGCGTGTAGAAGGAAAATTCCATCAGATAGCTGTCCGGATCGAATGCGCTTCGCCCTTGGAGATAGTCAGCGGAGAATTCAGAAAGCAACAGGCACTCAAAAAATGCATCATAAAAATCAGATATGGAGGAATAGCGTGTGGTCCGAAAATAGCGATAAAGCTCTAGCCGCTCAATATTCCCTATGAATACAGAAGAATATACGAACCAAAACGCTGTCAGTCCGTAATTTTCAAGAACCGGTTTGGCTATTTCATACTGGCACAGGAGAGCGTCATCGAACGTGATGCATCTGTCATGAGGTTCGAGCCGCCCGGCCTTCGCTTTTTCCACCCACAGCTGAGGGCTGAGAAACCGTTCGACGCCTATGAACTCAAGCATGTCGGCAAATTGATCAGCAGAAATGGCGCCCTGTCCAAGCGGGTGGCAACCACCACTAAAATGGTGCAGCATAAGGCCATGCGCGCCCAATTAACCTTCTCCTATGGTTTGACTGGCATTGCCTATCCGCTTCATTTGCCAATTACAACAGCCCATCAATCATCGGTAAGCGCGAAGCCGATCCCGTCTGACATTGGCTTACCCAGGGGGGTATAGACACCGCAGCTTTTGCTGACGATGTGAGTTCCTATGTCTGCGCCTATGCCCAGTGATAGAAGTTTCCAGTTGCTCGAGGTTGTGCCGGATCGATTGGAGCACAGCCCTGCGGTTGGGCGGCGGCGG
>NZ_JBTMWV010000032.1:0-23607 GCF_054489345.1 Devosia sp. A369
CCCCGCTCGGTGATCTGACGAACCGCGTCCCGCTTGAAATCGTCGCTGAAATTGGCTTTGCCCATGTAGGCCTCCTTGCCTCAAAATTAGGAAGGAAGGCGTCTACAAATCTAGGGGCTATTCAGACTGCTAGCACTAAACCGATCGCTTGAGTCGCCGAGACGCGCTCTCCAAAGAAGGCGAGCGCCACCACGTTAATCGCGATGAGCTGTATGATAGCAGACAGGCTCAGCGCGATGCCCATCCCCAGGTCGTTGATGAGGCGTAGCATAATGAGATTGCCGATGGTGTAGAGCCCTAGGGTCAATACCAGCCAAGCGGTGCTATTTTCCGACAGCGTCCATGCCTTTGCCGCAGTCGCCGCACCAACGAAAATAGCCGTTGAAGATGCGATCAGGGCGAGCGAGATGAGGGTCATTGACTACTGTTGTGCCCGGATGTCCAAGAGATCGTCCTCCGGCTTTATCTTGATCATTCCGGCCCGGCCCCTTGTTCTTGGGCCGCGGTGGAGCCGTTCCGTCATGTGCGTAGGAGTTAGGCCCGATATCCGGCCCCTTCGGCGGATTGGCGCCGCCCGGATGCGGAATTTTGTCGTAATCTTCCTCGGTTGATGGATGGGGATCAGCGACATCTTTGCTGGGGGCCACATGTTGCCTTTCGCCCGCAAAAGGGCCCTTCCGGCTCGGGCCCGCCCTGCGTTCATCGTTGTTGGATTTGTGCTCAGCCATAGATGCCTCCCATCTCTCTAAACAACCCGGCTGAGCATTTTCCGTTCCGGCGCCGACTGTCAGGCGCGGTACGGCAACGCAGCGAAACGTCGATCTCTGCGTTGAAGCTGAGCAAGGGAGTTTCACATGACCGAATCCAACGCTTATCGCAGGGTCCCCGTGGGACAAGTCTCTCCCCAAGCTGTCACCGTTGGCATCGAAACCAACGTCAATGGCCAACTCAAGGCCGCGGTGTGGTGGGAGGCCAAGGGTGATGTGGATGCCGACGAGGCAGAGTACGGTGACATCGCCGAAGCCTTTCGCGCGGCACAAGCAGCAAAGGAACTTCATGGCTTTGAGGAAGTTGTCGTCGCACTCACGGACTTGGGGTTGTGGCGAGCCGAGTGGGGCACATTGCTTCATGGCAGCCGGGAGAACGAGCCCATCGGAGATATCAGTACCGCTGAGTTAAGCTCTGACGAGGTATCCGAATTGGCACTCAACATCGAAATCGAGCGCGACGCATGAACACCGCCAACCTCCAACTCGAAGGGCTTTATCTCGCCATAGCGGCAATCAACAACGCGCTGGCGGACAAAGGCCTGTTAACGCGCGAAGAAATCGACACCGCCTTGCGGCGGGCCGAGCAAACGGCGCTCGGCGATTATCGGACCGAGGAACTGAGTTTCTCCGAACGTGATGCCATGGCCTTTGCCCCGCGGTTGCTGGCACTTGCCAACAACTCAGCGTCGGACGGGTTTACGCCTCCATTTTCGGAACTTGCAAAAATGGTCGGTCAAACCAAAGCCCAACACCACGACCAGCGATAACGCTGGAGCGTCGGTACACATCTCTAAGAACTACACCCGCTGCAATCGGCGAACCGCTTCAGCGGTCGATATTTTCCCGTCGGTCAGTTCCAGGACCTCACGACGGATTTGCGGCCGTTCGATCAGCGCTGCAAGCACGCGGGCGACATTGCCGCGCGCCGCATTGCCATAGGGGATAACCGGCCCCAGCGTGACCCTGTCGTCGCCATCCTCATCAACCAGCGTGCCGGGTCGCAAAATGACCCAATCAAGATCAGAAGCCGCTAGCGCTACATCGGCGCGCTTCTTTTCAGCCATGTAATGCTCAAACCGATCGTTGTGGGCGCGTCGGCGTCCGGCTTCTGGAAAAGCAGACACGATGTAGAACCGCGCGATGCCAAGCCTTTTGGCTGCTGCGATTGCCTTGATCGGACCGTCACCGTCGATCGCCGTCGTTCGATCCAGGCCGCTTCCAGCCGCTCCTGCCGAAAAGACAATTATGCTGCAGCCTTCGGCGGCCGTGACGAGATCAGTTACGGTCATTTCGATAATATCGCCCAATACCGGCGACCCGCCGCCGGCGGTGATGTCCTTTGCCTGTTCGGGTTTGCGGTGCAAGGCAATGATCTGGTGGCCATTCGAATGCAGCAATGGCAACAGGCGATGACACCGGTTGCGCCGATCAGAAATATCTTCATGGTCATTTGTCTCCGTCGCTGAACCCAGGCTCATCTATTTGTCTGTGCGCGCGTAGGGCAGGGGGCCTATAGCCCGGCCGCCTTGGTGAGATTGATGCGAAACCGGTCGCGCCGGCGCTGATAGCGCCGGGTCATTTCGGCTGAGGCGTGGCCGAGCTGTTTTTGCACATAGCGCTCATCGACCTCGGCGCTGCTGGCCAGCCCGGCGCGCAGCGAATGGCCAGCAAATTGCAGTGCCCGCTCATGCTCCGGCAGCTCGCCGCGCAGCCCGGCGGCCAGGGCGGTGCGCTTGACCAGATTGGCGACATGCTTGTCGGAGAGCCGCTCAACGTCGACGGTCTTGTTGTCCTTGAGGATCGGCCGGAAGATGGGGCCGCGCTCGATCCGGCCAAACTTCAGCCAGGCTTCAAGCGCCGCCACCGGGCAGGTTTTTTCGGACGAGCCGCGGGCGATTTCCACTTCGCGCCAGCCGGTTTTACCGCGCAGCGTTAGCAGCACGCCGCCGGGCTCGATGGCGATCCAGCCGCAGCCCTCAACTTCAATGTCAGCACGGCTTACATTGAGCCCAACGATTTCCGAGCGCCGTAGCCCGCCGGCAAAGCCGAGCAACAGCATGGCGCGATCGCGCAGTCCGCGCAGATCGTGGCCCAGGCTCGCCACCATGGCGACGATGTCGTCGGGCAGAATGGCTTCCTTTTGCACTGGGGGCTTGCCATTTTTCCGGCGGATACCGGCCAGCACGCTGGCGATATGGCGATCACTGCGATCGAGGGCAAAGCCGCGCTGGCGAAAATTCCACATCAGCCCGGACAGCTTGCGCTCGATGCTGGCCACGGCCAGCGGCTTAACCCCTTTGGCCTCGGGGGCGGCGCAATCAGTGATGTACAGTCCCAGCACCTGCGGGGCAGGGGGCAGCGGCTCCAGGCCGCGGCGGCGGCACCAGCCGGTAAAATGGCGCCAGTCCTGAGCATAGGCGGTCTGGGTATTGGCGGCACTGGCGTGTTTGGCAAACTCCTTGGCGGCCGCGGCCAGGTTTTCGAGATGCGCCGGCGGTTCGGCTGCGTCGGCAACCACCGGCAACTGGGGGTCAATGTCGGACGGTTGGACTTCATGCGACTCTGGGTTGTTGGTTTTCAAGGTCTTATCCGTGACGCAATTTTGCGATTGAGTCGGGGTTATTGAGACTGGCCTCGCGTTCGAGTCGGTAGTTTTGAGACCAGCCTGCAGCCGAATGGCGAGGCTGATGCAGCAAGTTAGCATAGATTCAGAGTTTTGGGCCGAAGCCAAGAGGCGGGCAGATGTGCTGTCGCGCCTGCCCGAGCGCCCAAACGCTTCGGAAATCGCCGGCGCTGCGGCGGTGCTCGCTGTTAGCCGCGCCACAATTTTCCGGTGGTTGAAGCAATTTCGGCTTGATGGGCGCACGAGCACACTGCTGCCACGCCGTCCGGGTCCGAGTATGGGCATTCAACCCTTTGATCTGCCGGTGTTGGTCATAGTGGAGCAGCAATTCAGGCAGTTGTACGCAACACGCCGGAAGCCGACCTTGACGCGTTTTTGGCGCGAGGTCGCGGCGGACTGCCACGCCGCCACATTACCCCCACCGTCCGCTCGTCGGCTCGGCCGATGGCTTAAGTCCCACGACCAGGCCGATCTGCTGCGGCGGCGCGAGGGGGCGGGCAAGTCGGAGGCGGTCTTTCTGGCCACGCCGGGCACGCTGGACGCCGGGGCGCCGCTCCGTATTGTCCAGATCGATCACACCAAGGTTGACCTGACGGTGGTTGATCCCGCGACCCGGCTGCCGATCGGTCGACCCACGCTGACGCTGGCTATCGACGTCAACACCCGCATGACCATGGGGTTCTATCTTTCGTTGGAAGCGCCGGCACTGACCGCTGTGGCGCTGTGCCTGACCCATGCCGTGATGGACAAAAGTGCCTGGCTCGCGGCGCGCGGCATTGCCGCGGATTGGCCGGCGCACGGCATCCCGAGCACTATTCACGTCGACAACGGCGCCGAATTCCACGCCCTCGCCTTCGAGCGGGCCTGCGCCGAACACCGGATCGAGCTCACCTATCGGCCACCGGGAACGCCGCGTTTCGGTGGGCATATCGAGCGGCTGATCGGCACCGTGATGGGCGCCATCCACCTGCTACCGGGCTCGCATTTCTCCAACATTGTCGACCGCGGCGACCTCGATCCGGAAGCCGAAGCGGTGATGACGCTGCGCGAGCTGGAAACCTATCTCGCCCTCGAAATCGTCGGTCAGTACCATGCCCGGGTCCATAAAGCCCTCGCGATGCCGCCAATTGCTGCCTGGAACGCCCGAATTGCCGACGTTCTGATCCGCAGGCCATCTGATCCACGGCAATTCTTCATCGATTTTTTGCCGTTCGAGGAGCGCATTCTGCAGCGCGACGGGCTGCATATGTTTCACATTCGCTATTGGTCCGACGAACTGCGCTGGCTGATGGGGCGCGAGCCGCGCCGGCTGATGATCAAATACGATCCACGCAATTTGTCCTGCGTGTTCGTGCAGACCGGGCAAGGCTACCTTGAGGCGCGCCCGGCGGACCGGACCCGTCCGGCGATTGCGCTGTGGGAGCACCGGGCGGCCCTGCGCGCCTTGCGGGAACAAGGTCGCCGCGCCGTCGACGAGGAGCTGATTTTTTCAACCATCCTGGCGCAGCGCACCCTGGTCGATGGTGCCATTCGCGCGACCAAGGCGACGCGGCGGGATCGAGCACGGCGCGCGCATCTGGCACCGCCCACACTGATCGACGGGACACCGGCTGCCGACCCTATTGGCGCGGAAACGCCGCTGCAGTTGCCGTATTTCGCAGTGGAGGAATGGGATGACTGAGGCGTTTGAACATCTGTTTGTGGCCAGCCGGCCGCTTGCGGCGTTGAGCGCCGAGGAGCGCATTCGCCGGATCCGCGCCGATCGTTGGATCGCCTATCCCCGGGCCGAGCAGGCATTGGCCAAGCTCGAGGACCTGATTGTCTTCCCGCAACGCGCCCGCATGCCCAATCTACTCATTGTCGGCGCCAGCGGCATGGGCAAAACTATGGTGGTGGAAAAGTTCGCCCGCGATCATCCCCATCATTTCGATGCAGTGACCGGCCGCATGACGATGCCGGTGATCGTGGTGCAGATGGTGTCGGGGCCGGACGAAGCCCGGTTCCATCAGCGCCTGCTGGCCGCGATCGGGGCCCCGGAGCCGCCACGCGCCACACTGGGACTGCTCGAAAGTCTGACGTTGCGGCTGTTGGGCGAGATCGGGCCGGGCATGCTGGTCATTGATGAGGTGCACAGCCTGCAGGCCGGTTCGATCCGCGAACAGGTGCGATTTCTGAACCTGCTGCGGTTCCTGGGCAACGAGCTGCGCATTCCTCTAGTCTGCGTCGGCACCCAGCAGGCACGCAATGCCCTGCGCACCGACGATCAACTGGTGCGCCGGTTTGAGGCCTTTGCCCTGCCGCCCTGGCAGAACGACACCGATTTTGCTGGTTTGATCGGCAGCTTGCAGCGGACGCTGCCGCTGCGGCGGCCGAGCGAGATTGGCGAGCGCACCCTAAAGCGCCTGGTCGAGGTCACCGGTGGCATCACGGCCGGCGTCTTCTCGCTGATGACCATGTTGGCTATTGCCGCGATCCAGAGCGGGGCGGAACGCATCGTCGCTGCGGATGTCGAGGACAAACGGGGCATTTTGGTGCTGCTGGGTGAGCCGGTATGAGGCAGCTGTCGGGCCCAGCACAATTGCCGGTGGTGCCGCGTCCACACGAGGGCGAGCGGCTGGCGTCCTGGTTGAACCGTTTGGCGGCACTCTATGGCATGACGCCGCCGGCGTTGCTGGATCGTCTGGCGTTGGGAAACCGCAATAGTTTTGAGCTGGAGTGGCGCCTCGGGGCAGGGGAGGGGGCCGTGCTGGCCGCTCGTACCGGACTGACCCCGGCGGCGCTGCAGGCCATGAGCTTTGGCGAGCTGGCGCCGCCGGCCCGCATGATGATTGCGCGCGGTGAGCGACGGGTCTGCCCACACTGCCCAGCCGATGTTCGGCTCAAGCTCAATGCCTTGCCCTGGTCGTTCTGGTGTCCGGTTCATGACAGTCGCCTTCAGTCGGCGGTCACCGGTGTGCCGACCTTGCCGGCGCTGCTATCAGAAGAGCAGCTTGCGACGTTGGATCGGGATGCCCGGCTTGGCGTGGCGCAGCTGACCGCATGGTCCCGCGGCGCTGCCGCATCGCCAGCGGTGCCGGAGCTGGTGGGCTTTCTGACCGTGCGGCACCGGCAGTCGTCGCCGCCGTCCCTTGCTGAACAGCCGCGCCTGTCGCTGGCAGCGCGGCGGGACAATCACGGCTTTCTCACGACCCCGATTGCGCGCCAGGCGCTGCTTGTGGTGGTGCCGGAATATAACCGGACGGCGCCACTGCTGACCAAGCCGGTGCGGGCTGGCCTTTCAGCTCTGGCGCAAGGCTCGCTGCTGCAAGCCTATGCCCTGTCGGTTGGCCTCGGCCGGCTGGTGGCGGACCCGGTGCAGCAGGTCGTTGCCGTGCTCATGGCCAGTGATGCGGCGGGCGAGCAGCGGCTGCGTCGGTCGCTGCGCCCTTGGCCACCTGCGCTTCGCCGGCGGATCTATGCCCGGCTTCGCCGCTTACAGGTGAGACAAACAGCAACGCCGGCGTTGCCATTGTCGACGGCGCGGCGGTCTCAGTCTCAAGATTCTGCTTCAGCCAGTCTCATGATACCGCACCGAAAATCTCAGCACTCCGCTCAAAGACGTGTCCCAGGCCCTTGAGTCTCATCAATTCCGGCATTCCGACAGCGTTTGGAGCAGTTTCGGGCGGGGAATGGGCCATGAATCAACATCTAGCACACTGGTTCCGATAATTGAACATTATCGGAAGTGAAATGTTGCCGACAGGTGGGGCGGTTAGTTGCGCTAATGGTGGTATGAAGCGCCGCCGCGTGATAGCCTGTCGGCATGAAAACGCGCGCTGATTTGCTGCTTGTCGATCCGCCGCCGGTACCGAAAGTGCCGGCCTGGGCGCGACCGCGTGGCGTGGTTCTGCACGACAGCGATGCGGCGTATCTGGCCGGTGCAGCCTTGAATTCGCTGGATAATCTGGTGCGCAGTGATCCAGTATGGGCCGGCGTATGGCGCCAGCGGCTGGCGCTGAAGAGTGCTGCCGCGGCGGTGCATTTGAGCGGCCGGCGCGAGGACGAATGTGCGCTGCGCGATAGCCATTATCTGCGCGGCGCCGGCGATGATCCCGGCCCCTCAGGCCACCTGTTGTTGGCCTGGCGCAAATTGGCCAGTCGGACCACAAGCTGCGACGCGGAATTTGTGCGTCCCGTCGCCGAACAGCAGTTTGGTCTGCACTGGGACGACGCGCTCGCCGAGGTGGTGGCCAATGCCGAGGACATGCTGCTGTCGTCCCGGCCGGCGCCGCTGCCGTCTATCGGGCCCGGCCCGATGCCGAACTGCTGGCGTTCTGGCTGGCCGATGCGCTGCTGGCGCAAAAGCTTAGATGGCCGGTGCCGGTGCCGTTGTTGATGGGGCAGGGGGCGTCAGCGGTGTTCAAATCCGGCGAAAACCGCAAGCGCATCCGGCCCGGCGGGGACGGCTGGTCTCGGGCGGTGTTGTTGGCCTATGCGACGGCGGCAGCGGATGCCTGTGATCTCGGCGCCGATGTGTTGGCGCCGCGCGCGGCAACACTAGCCGAGGTCGCACCAAAACTGCGGGCCAAGGGGGCCGCTGATGTCGTGAAACTGCTGTTGACCGACGATGTGGTGCCGGGGTCGTGGTCGAGCGCAAAATTGACGGCGCGCGGGGCCCGGCGGCTGTTCGATCGGTTGGGGGCGTTGGGCGCAGTGCGCGAGGTTTCGGGTCAACCGATTTTTCGGCTGTACGGCTTGTGAGGGCACAAGCAATGGTCCGGCGCAAACGAGCAGAAGTGGAACCGGCAAGCTTCGACCCCGAGCTCGCGGAGATGCCGGCCGAGCTGCGCTGGCGCGAATGGATGAACCGCATCGAGGCGGTACTGTTCGCGGCGCCGCAGCCGGTAGAGCGCGCGGTTTTAGCCCGGGTGGTCGGTCGGAATGCCAGCATCGAGTTGCTGATCGAGGATATCCGGGACCAATTGCGCGGCAAGCCCTATGACGTGGTCAATGTCGCCGGCGGCTGGGCGTTGCGCACCCGGGTGGCCTATGCCGATGCTATCGCGGCCTCCGCTGCCGTGCCGGATCGGGCGGTTGATCTGACCCAGAACGAGGCCATGGTGCTGGTGTCGATCGCCTACCATCAGCCGATCACCCGCAGTGGCGTGTCCGAGATCCTGGGGCGGGAGGTGTCGCGCGACGTGATCGGGACGCTGCGGAACAAGGATATGATCACCGCGGGGCCACGCAGCCCGACGGCGGGGGCGCCGGTCACCTATGTCACGACCGAGGGGTTTTTGGCGCAGTTTGGGCTCGACACGCTGCGCGACCTGCCTGATCTGGAAGGGCTGGAGGATGCTGGGCTGCTCAGCGGCGACCAGCTGCACCACGATTTCCCGAACTTGTCGGCCGAAGATGGTGAGAGCAGCGAATTCTAGGACCCATTCTGTGCCTAATACACCAACCCGCTTCGCTGGATCGGGTGCGCGCGGATGGTGGGGCAGATCAGATGGTGGGGCAGATCATAAGACTGCCGTCAGCGCACGAACGACCGAAGCAATCCGGCTCGCCGAGGCGCCAGGCTCCAGCCGGATGATCACCGCCCCTATCACAATCTCCGGACCAGCCGACGTCACTAGCTCCATCGTCGTCACTTCCTCAACGGGAGTGGCCATCAGCGTCGCGAACTCAATTGGGTCCTCCGGTGCTGGCACCACCAGTTGGCCTTTCCGGGCGCGGCTCCGCCACGAGGAGACATAGTTGGCCTTCAGTCCATGCCGCCGCGCAACCTCACCCACCGTGGTTCCCGGACGAAGCGTCTCGGCAACAATCCGCGCCTTCATCTCATCAGGCCACTGCCGATTGCGGCGGTCCCTCCAGCCATTTGTGAGTATCCCCAATGGAGCGTCCATGGAGAAATTCCAGCACTGACATCAACCAGTGCGGGATCGCACGTGATCCGACGCGGCAGAAGGTGGGCACAGAACACCGCTTACCTGATCAGGCCTGTCGAGCCGCTGCTCCCCGATTGCTGGCGTCGCGAGTTCAATTTAGTCTCATATAGGATTTTCTTAGGGAGCTTTATCGGGAAGTGACGAGGCCTTCTATGAGCTTGGGGACGATCTGGCGCAGAATTTTCTCCTCCTCGATGGTCAGCACGTCAAGCATGTGCGCCTCGAATTGATAAGCGTGAGGAATAATTTGCTGGAATAGCCGCCGGCCTTTTCGCGTCATCGAGACGACCACGATGCGACGGTCGCTTACATCAACAGACTTGGCGACGATCCCCGCTTCGGCCAGACGCGACGCCGCCCGGCTGACCTTTGACTTATGCATTTCAGTGCGTTGCACGAGCTCTGTCTCAGAGACGCAGTCATTCTGAGACAGGTGGGCGAGGATGCGCCACTCCGGAATGCTAATACCGAACTGTCTCTCATACGCATCCGCCAAGCCTCTGCTCGCGCGTCCCGACAATACACTCAGCAGATATGGGAGAAACTGCGCAAGTTCCAGATTCTCGTCAGCCTTAGTCATCCGGGCGCACCCCTCGTTCAAGTCGCGACAGTAGCATATGAGCCAAAAAACAAAATCTGACAAACGTGTGCAGTCGCCCAATTGACAATCGTTGCAGATGAGACGATTAATATGTCCGTTCCGCCGCCATGACGACCCAAGGGTTGCCACTCGCCAGCAACCGACGTCGGAGGGGCGCCGAGCCAATAAGCATCAGATTCATTTGGGAGGCTTTTATGAAATTCCAGTTTCGCCGTGTGGCGCGAGTCGCCGCACTTGCCGCGATAGCATCGCAGGCAGCTGTTGGCGCGGGCTTCGCCGCCGATTATCCCGCAGGCACGATCAACGTCGTGGTGCCATTCCCCGCCGGTGGCGCCGTGGACAACGTTGCGCGTCTGGTGATCAATCATATCGAAGAGCCGTTCCGAAGCCAGATGGTTGTGAACAACATCGTCGGCGCATCCGGCATGGTCGGTGAGGCAGAGGTTGCCCGCTCCAAACCAGACGGCCTTACCGTGCTGTTTGACGCGCTCACGATTGCGGTCACCCCCTCCATCCGCAAGGAAATGACCTACGATCCCGAAGCCATTACGCCAGTCGCGATGCTGACCAAGTTGCCGTTCATTGTCGTCAACAGCCCGGATGACGAAACGGCAAACGCCCAGGAACTGATCGAACTCGCCCGTGCGTCGGCTGACGGGCTCACCGCTGCCTATGCTGGTGTGTCGACGCTGATGGGTATGCACCTGTTCAGCCAGGCGGCCGGTGCCCCGGTTTATCCCGTGGCCTACAATGGTGGTCCCGAAGTTTCGACGGCCATCATGCGTCAGGAAGTCGACGTTGCCGTCAACGACATCACGTCCGCATCCGAGCTCGTTGCCAGCGGCAAGGTGCGTGGTCTCGTCGTCTCGGGTACTGAACGTGTCCCGCTCCTGCCGGACGTCCCGACCGCACTCGAGCTTGGCATTACCGGCTTCGAGCCGACCACCTGGTTCGCCGTTTTCGCGCCCTCCGGTACCGATCCAGAGCTGCTGGAGCAGTTGAACGCCGCCATCAACAAGACCGTTGAGATACCTGCTGTCGTCGAGCAGCTGGCACGTTGGGGTGCACGTCCAGATCCGATGAGTGTAGCTGAGTTCACTACCTTCTTTGCCGACCAGCGCGAGCTCTGGAAGAACCTGATCGAGACGGCGGCGATACCGCTTCTCTAATTTGCTCTCATGCAGGAACGGGCTCTGCCGGTCCGTTCCACTCCCTGCGCTCATTGTGAGATTATCTATGCAGTACTCAGCCGATATCGTCGTCATTGGTGCCGGCCTGGCGGGGCATGTCGCTGCGGTCGAGGCAGCTGAGGCGGGCGCCAAAGTGCTCGTTCTCGAAAAGCTCCCGACGGTCGGCGGCAGCACCCTCCATAGCGGTGGCTCGTTCGCCTTTGCCGGTACCCCCGAACAACAGGCTGAAGGCATCGCGGATAGCGTCGAGCTGCTGCGCAGCGACCTCCGGGCCCTGGCCAAGAAGACGGTTGCCCATGGTCTGATCGAAGTCTATGTCGAGAACCAACTGGCGGCCTATGAGTTTCTACGCAGCTCGGGCGTAGAGTTCAGCGCCATCCAGTTCTCATCGGGTCAGTCCGTGCCGCGCAGCCACCCGGCCTCCACCCCGGTGATCATTGAATTACTCAACACACGTGCCAGGAAGGCCGGCGTCGAGTTCCTGACCTCGGCGAAGGTCCTGCGGTTGAAGCGGGACCCCGAGACAGGCAATGTTAATCGTTTGACCGTCGACGTTGAAGGGCAAGAGTGCGAGATCGGCGCCCGCGATGGCGTGGTGCTGGCCACTGGCGGCTTCGCCAAGGACAAGGAATTGTTCCTGCTCTTCGCGCCCCAGCTCGAAAAGACCATTCGCCTCGGCGGCCCCGGCAGCGAAGGCGACGGTATCAAACTGGCCTGGGAGCATGGCGCTTCGATCGCCGATATCGATGCTCTGGTCCCCACCTTCGGGGCTCTCTACGAAGAGGCCCCGCGCGAACCCAATACCATTTTGCTGCCCATGTATCGTGGTGGCATCATCGTCAATCGCTCGGCGCAGCGCTTCATCGATGAATCCAAGTCCTACAAGGCCATCGGAGACGCCTGCCTGGATGAAGAGGGCGTCATGGGCTTCCAGATCTTTGACCAAGCCGTGATGGACCTCTCGGCTGAGGCGCCGCGCACCGTGAATTTCAAGGCGGCCTACGAAAAAGGCTGGATCGTCAAGGCAGACACTATTGAGGAGCTGGCACATAAGCTCGGCCTTGATTCTGCTGTACTCACGGCAAGTGTTGAGCGCTACAATGCCGACATCCGCGCCGGCGAAGACAAGCAATTTGGTCGCGAGCACCTTGCCGCCAAGGTCGGCAAACCGTTCCCGCTGGACAACGCGCCGTTCTATGGCGAGGCGGCTGCGCCCTTCATGGCCACCACCTATGCGGGGCTCAAGATCGACACCGACATGCGTGTCATTGATGTGTGGAACAAGCCCATTGGCGGTCTCTATGCGGCGGGCGAAGTCGTTGGCGGCCTGCACGGCAAGGGCTACATGACTGGAACGGCCATCGCCAAGGCCGTGATTTTCGGTCGCAAGGCCGCGCAGACGATCATGGCAAGGCGCGGAGATGCCGCATGATCATCGATGCACGTCTGAGGCCCCCGATCGCGGGTATCCTCGAATCCTCGCTCTATCAGTCTGTCGGCAAGACCGAACATCCGGATTTTCCGCGACTGCCGTCCACCCAGGCCCGTTCGCTCCCTATGCTCATTGAGGAAATGAACGAGGCGGGAATCGATCTGGCCGTGGTTCCGGGCCGCTATTCTCTGGAGCCGTTCGGCACCGTCAAGAACCAGACCCTAGCCGGGCTGTTCGGTCAGTATCCAGGGCGCTTCGTCGGCTTTATGGGCGTCGACCTGCGCTGGAGCACCGATGAGATCCTTGCCGAGATCGATCGCTGCTTCAGGATTCCCGGTTTTGTCGGTGTGTCTCTCGAGCCCACGATTTCGCTCGATCCCAGCTTCTCGCTGATGACCGACAAGCGCCTCTATCCAATTTATGACGAATGCGTGCGGCGCAACATTCCAGTGAATGTCACCCTTTCGGGCGTGCTGCAGGCCTTCACCAAGCAGCCTTACGAGTGGGGCAGCCCAATTCAGGCCTACAAGGTGGCGATGGATTTCCCCAAACTGGACATCCATATCGCCCATGCCGGCTATCCCTTCGTCATGGAGATGATCGGAGTCTGCATGGCCTGCCCGAACATCTGGCTGGCCCCCGACCTCTATATGACCGACCTGTTCCCCGGGGCACAGGAATACGCCAAGGCCGTCCGCAACTACCTTTCCGATCGGACGGTTTTCGGTAGCAATTATCCTACCAAGCCATTTACCCCGATGATCGAGGCCTATCGCCGGTGGGACTGGCCTGAAGCGACCTTCAACAAGGTCATGGGCGACAATGCGCGCCGGCTGTTGCGTCTGGACTAGGACAATTTCGTGACCAACCAAAATAGGCAGGAGAACCCATCGATGGAGCTCCCCAGTGAAGTCGATATGCTGGTCTTTGGCTCAGGGGCCGCGGGGCTGACCGCGGCCCTTGTTGGCGCCGCGAAGGGCCTGTCCGTCTTGGTCTGTGAAAAGGACCCGACAATCGGCGGGACGACGGCGACGTCGGGCGGCACTGCCTGGATTCCGGGTGCGAAGAACATCGCGCGGGCAGGGCACAAGTCGGACCCTGTGGACGCGCGTCGCTATCTGCAGCATGAACTTGGGCACAAATTCTCGGCACCGCACATCGACGCGTTCCTGCAGTCTGGTCCCGAAGCCATAGAGTGGCTGGAAAACAATTCCGAGGTGGTGTTCGACCATGCTCTGAACCCTGACTACCACGCTGACGCGCCCTATGGTTCCACGACCGGGCATGCGATTACCGCGCGGGCCTTTGATGGTCGTCAGCTGGGCGATGACTTCTATCGCATCAGCGCGCCCCGCAAGGTTTTCATGGTTCTGGGTGGGCTCATGGTTGGGCGTCGCGAGATCCCGATCATGTTGCGGCCGTTCGCGTCTCCGGCGCGCCTGTTCGAAGTGACGGCACTGATCCTGAGGCATTTCCTGTCCCGCTTGACACATAAGCGCGGGACGCGCCTGTTGATCGGCAATGCTCTGGTCGCCCGCTATTTTGTCAGCCTGCGTCGCCTGGGTGTTCCCATTCACACCTCGACGCCGCTGCAAAGTCTGGTGCACGAGAACGGTCGCGCCGTCGGTGCGGTGGTAACCCACAAGGGTCAGGAAGTGACCATTCGTGCGCGCCACGCGGTCGTCTTGGCCTGTGGGGGAACGCCGCACAACCAAAAGCTTCTCAAGGATATTTCCGGCTGGCCACACCCGCCACACCTGTCCATGGCCAATCCCTCCAACACGGGCGACGGCATTCAGTCGGCACTTGGCATCGGCGCCGTGGCCGACAGGACTATCGAGAATCCGGGTTTCTGGTCGCCGGCATCCGTCCGGCGCAAAGGCAGCCAGGACATCCTTTGGGTCCACGGTCACATGGATCGCGGCAAACCCGGCTTCCTGGCTGTTGACTGGTCGGGTCGTCGCTTCACCAACGAGGCAGAGTCCTATCATGACGTTGTCATGGCCATGATCCGGCATGGCGCGACCCCGGCCTGGTTCATCTGCGATCACGGATTTATCCGCAAATTCGGCCTTGGTCTGGTTCGTCCGTTGATCTCCCCGCTCTGGCCGTTCATCCGCGACGGCTACCTTGTTCGCGGGACTACCATTGCCGAGCTTGCCACCAAGATCGGGGTGCCGGCCCATGCCCTTGAAGCAACCATCAAGCAATACAACACGTCTGCCGAGACGGGCGTGGATGAGTTCGGGCGCGGCACCAAAGCGCTGAACACGTTCAACGGCGATCCGGACGTCAAACCAAATCCGTGCCTGGCCCCCGTCGTGAAAGGGCCGTTTTATGCGATCAAGGCAGTCCCAGCCACCATTGGCACCACAGTTGGACTGGCGACCGACCCCGATGCACGCGTCCTGGATGAGGCGGGCAAGCCGATCGATGGGCTCTATGCCTGCGGCAACGACATGGCTGCGGTCATGCGCGGTTTCTATCCCGGTCCTGGCACGACCATCGGGCCAGCTATCGCATTCGCCTACCGTGCAGCGCAGCACGCCGCCGCGAAATCCGCATCGATAGCGTAAGCGAGGAGCACCCAAGAGATGCCAGGTATCATAGACTTTCGGGCGCGGCCCAATACCGACGTCTTCATGAATGGCGACATCGGTCCCGACCAGGAAACCAAGTGGAAGCGCTGGGGCTACCCCAAGCCGGATTCCGTACCTCTGCCCGATTATGTTCGTTCAATGGACGAAAACGGTATCAGCGTGGGTGTGTTCACCGGTCGCGAGATCATTCGTGATGGCGCGATCAAATACGGCATACCCAACGACTATATCGGTGAGTGCTGCCAGCAATTCCCCGATCGCATCATCGGTCTGAGCGGGCTGGATATGGCGGAGGGCGAGAAGGCCGCCGAACTTTTGGGGAGCCTGGTGCAGCGCTATGGCTTCCGGGGCGCCGCCCTCGATCCGCGCATGAGCGCCACGCACATCGACGACCGGCAGGCCTATCCGATCTACGAGAAGGCCGCCGAACTCGGTATGCCCGTCGTTTTCACCATGGGGCCGTTTGTCGGCAATTATAGCGATCCTTACCGGATCGATCGTGTGGCGCTCGACTTCCCCAAGGTCAACTTCGTCTGCTCCCACTCCCCCTGGCCGCAGGTGAATGACTACCTCGCGCTTTGCTACCGCCGGCTCAACGTCTACCTCGAGCCATCGCTCTATTGGTCGCTGCCGGGCAATGACGCATTCTTTGAAGCAGCCAACGGTTTCCTCAACGAGCAGGTCGTCTACGCCAGCGGCCATCCGCTCAACCCGCTCTTCGTGGTTGAGAAATTCCGCAAGCGGTTCGACTGGTCGCAGGAGTCTTGGGAGAAGGTTTCCCACGGCAACGCAGCGCGACTGCTGGGTCTCGCACAGGACTAATATCGGGAGGTCGACCATGTTTGACTCAACCATCATGACCAGACGAGACGTCTGGGCCGGGGGCGCGTACGTGCTCATCGGGATCGTCACAGCGGTTGCATCGAGCAGCTACGAATTGGGGTCCCTGCGACAGATGGGACCTGGATTCTACCCGATGGCGCTTGGGCTGATTCTGGGAATGCTTGGCGTCGCATCCATCATTCGCGGCGTGCTGGTGGCGGGCGAAGAGACGCAGCCCATTGCGCGCAAGCCCCTCATCGTCATCGGGCTCACCCCTGTTGTCTTCGGACTGTTGCTCGGGCCTCTTGGCCTGCCGATCGCACTTTTCACCACGATCATGGTCGGCGCGTTTGCAAGCCAGAAATTCCGTCTGAGGCTTGTGCCAACCTTGGGGCTCGCCGGCTTCGTGCTGGGCTGCGTGCTGGTATTCGTGACGTTCCTGAAAGTGCAGATGCCCGTGCTGGGCTGGGTCTTTGGAGGCTGACATGCTCGCCAATCTCGAACTTGGCCTGACGACGGCCCTGAGCCTGAACAATTTATTCTACTGCTTCATCGGTACGCTGTTGGGCACGGCCGTCGGCGTCATGCCGGGCCTCGGACCTTTGGCGACCATTTCATTGCTGCTGCCCATCAGCTTCGGCCTTGAGCCGGGCACGGCCCTGATCATGCTGGCAGGCATCTACTATGGCGCCCAGTATGGCGGCTCAACGACGGCCATTCTGGTCAATCTGCCGGGTGAGGCGTCATCCGTCGTGACTGCTGTCGATGGCCACCAGATGGCCAAGCAGGGCTTGGCAGGCAAGGCGCTGGCCGGCGCCGCCATCGGCTCCTTCTTCGCCGGCACCGTCGGTACGATTCTTGTCGCCTTCTTCGCGCCTATTCTGGTCAACGTGGTGTTGTTGTTCGGCGCGCCGGAATTCTTCTCGCTGATCGTGCTGGGCCTGGTTGCGTCCATTGTCTTGGCCCATGGTTCCCTGCTGCACGCCCTTGCCATGGTGATCGTTGGCTTGATCCTGGGCATTGTCGGGACCGATTCCACGTCGGGCATCGCACGCTTTACCTTCGGCGTGCTCGACCTCTATGACGGCGTCGACTTCGTGGTCATTGCCATGGGTATTTTCGGCATTGGCGAGATCATCAAAAACCTCAGCGATGAGGGTACGAAATCACAGGTGATCGCCAAGGCCTCTGGGATGACGTTATCCAGGGCAGACTGGAAACGTATGGTCGGGCCGGTGCTGCGGGGCACCGGAATTGGCTCTGTCCTGGGACTGCTTCCGGGCGGTGGTGCGATGATTGCCTCGTTCGCCTCCTATGCGGCCGAAAAGCGCCTGTCGAAACGCCCCGAGGAGTTCGGCCACGGCGCTTTCGAAGGAGTTGTGGGTCCCGAGTCCGCCAATAACGCGGCAGCCCAGACCTCGTTCATTCCGATGCTGACGCTTGGCTTGCCGTCCAATCCGGTCATGGCCTTGATGATTGGTGCGATGATGATCCATGGCATCCAGCCTGGTCCATCCATCATGACGCAGCAACCTGCGCTGTTTTGGGGCCTGATCACGTCGATGTGGATCGGCAATCTGTTCCTGCTCGTCCTCAATCTACCGTTGATTGGCATCTGGGTGCGCCTGATCTCGATACCCTACCACTTCCTCTACCCGGCCATCCTAGCGCTGTGCTGCATCGGCGTGTTCAGCATCGGCAACAGCATCTTCGATGTCTACCTGATGGCCGTGTTCGGGGTCATTGGCTACGTTTTCTCCCGCATTGGTGTGGAGGCGGCCCCGCTTCTCATGGGGTTCATCCTCGGCCCGATGATGGAGGAGTGGTTGCGCCGGACCATGTTGCTGTCACGGGGCGATCCGTCGGTTTTCTTCACCCATCCGCTGAGCGCCACGTTGTTGGCTGCCGCCGCTGCCCTGCTCATCGTCGTCTGCATTCCGGCGGCGAGAAACATCAAGGACAAGGCCATCGTCGTCGAAGACTGAGGCGAAAACGACCGGGGGAAACATGAATGATCTGCGGAACCGCGCTGTCATCCTGACGGGTGCCAGCGGCGGGATCGGCCAGGCTTTGGCTCTCGGCTTTGCCGAACGGGGCGCTAGCGTGCACCTGTTTGATCGGGCAGAGACCGTAATTGCCCAGGCGGAGGCGCTGAAGGCACAAGGGTTCAAGGCCGCGCCCTATGTCCTCGACGTCACGGACGAAAACGCTGTTACCGTGGCTGTCGATGCCGCGGTTGCGCAGGACGGCAAGCTGGACATCCTGATCAACAATGCCGGCATCAACCTGCGACGCGACGGCCGGAAGGTGACGGTCGAGGAAACCACCATTGGGGAATGGTCGGCCGTGCTGAACGTCAACCTGACGAGCACGTTCATCCTGTGCCGAACCTGTGTTCCGCATATGCGACGCAACGGCTATGGCCGCATCATCAATATGGCATCGCAGGCCGCCCGCATGCGGTCAGACATGACCAGCGCCGTCTATGCCGCCTCCAAGGCCGGTATGGTTGCTTTTGCCCGCCAGTTGGCCGGCGAGGTCGCGGGCAGCGGCATCACCGTCAACTCCATTGCACCGGGTGCGACGCACACCGCGATGCGCTCATATGCCAGCGCCAAGACGGATGAGCCCTACCTGGCCCGCACCCCGGTCGGCCGCGTCGGTCAACCGAGCGATATCCTCAATGCCGCTTTGTTCCTTGCCAGCGCAGCCAGTGCCTATGTCCACGGCACGATCATCGACGTAAATGGCGGCTACTACATGCCCTAGCGGCATATCGGTGACTGACAGGAGACCGTCGACGCCAGCGCTTTGGCACAGGTGGCGGCAGGTCTACGTCGGCAAAGTGCATCTGGCCCGAGCGAAAAGCTCACGGCTTCAACGCGACCGCGTGATGGGCCTCACCCGACCCATGGCATGAGGACAAGGCTTGCGGTTGCGATGAATGCCGAGGCCGCGGCGGCCAGAACCAGTGGGCGCACGCCCTTCTCACGCAGCGCGGTGAAGCGCGTGCCCAGGCCGAGGGCGCCAAGCGCCGCCGTGAGCAGAATGGGCGTCAGCTGCACCAGTACATCCCTGATGACGCCCGGCACGAGATTGAAGCTGTTCGCCAGCATGCAGAGCATGAACCCGACAACGAAGACTGGAAGGATCTGTGCTGGCGAAAGCGATCCGCCCTTGGCTGACGAGCCACGGTTGAGCAGTACCGACATGGTGATCAGCAGTGGCGCCAGCAACAGCACGCGGGACAGCTTGACCACGACGCTGTGTTCCCCAGCTTCGGTGCCCGCCTGAAAACCGGCCGCAACCACCTGCGCGACTTCATGCACGGACGAGCCGATCCAGAAGCCGTATGCGTTGGCCTCCAGGCCCATGAGCGAACCCAGCAGTGGATAGAGCAGCATGGCGAGCGTGCCAAACAGGGTCACAGTGGCAACGGCGTAGGACACGTCCTCATCGCTGCCCTTCTGCACGGCGTTTGCCGCCGCAACTGCCGAGGCGCCACAAATCGCCGTTCCGGCAGCGAGGAGCCGGGCAAGACCCGCATCGACCCCCAGCGGCCTGGCAAGGGCAAGCGTCAGGCCATAGGTTCCTGCCACCAGAACGGCCAGGACGGCCATTCCAGCGACGCCCACTTCCATGACCTGCCCGATCGTGAGCTGCAGCCCGAGCAGCGCAACGGCCAGTCGCAGCGCCTTCTTGCCAAACAGGGCCACGCCCGGCAGCGCCAGGGTCGGAACGGTCGTAAAGTTCGCGAACAGCATGCCGATGAAGATGGCGCTGATCATCGGACTGATGCTGGACATGCCTGGCACCTGGCGCAGCCCGTAAGCCGCTGCGGTGACGATCGCGACCAGGGTGATGCCCGGCACGAGACCCTTGTAGCGATCCAGGCGTGTATCCGCGTCTGATGAATAGGACATTGGGGTCACGATAAACTCTTTGACGTGCAGCAAGGGTGGAACGGCAATTGGAGGGCAGGCCTGTCAGGTGTCGGCTGGCTTGACCGAGTCAGGGTGTGCAGCGGCGAATGCGGGAAGGACAGCGCAATTTTCTGCGACTTCGCGGCAGCGGTTCAACTGGGTCATGTCCACTTCCCAGCGGGCAGCGTTGTAGAGCTGGGGGATGAGGGTCATATCGGCCATGCTCGGCGCATCGCCAAAACAGAATGGACCAGTTGTGTCCGACAGCATGGTTTCGAGCGCCGACAGACCGCGCCTGAGCACGCGCTGCACCCATTCCTTCTTGGCCTCTGGCCTGCCGGTCATCTGTTCGACAGCGCTGAGTACTGAGAGATTGGCAACCGGGTGAATGTCCATGGCCATGGCGTAGGCGGTCGCCCGGATCCGTGCACGCGCGTCGGGATCCGCTGGCAGGAAGCCTGCTTTCCGCGTTTCATCGAGATACTCAATGATGGCGAGTGACTGGGTGAGACGAATGCCATCTATATCCAGAACCGGCACCAGTCCTTGCGGGTTGCGCGATACGTGCGCGGCTTGACGCTGCTCACCCGGGAGCAGATTGACCGCCACGTGTTCATATTCGATGCCCAGCAGGTTGAGCGCGATGCGTACCCGATAACTGGCCGACGAACGCCAGTAGTCGTAGAGGACGGGCTTGCTCATTGTGCTAACCCCGTTTGACGGTTTGTTCGATGGCGCCAAAGATCGACCGACCCTCGCTGTCGCACATCTCGATGCGCACCGTGTCGCCAAAGCGCATGAATGGTGTCTTGGCGGCGCCTGAATTGATGGTCTCGATCATTCGGACTTCTGCAATGCAGGAATAGCCTGCGCCATTCTGGTCGATGGGCTGGCCGGGGCCATCGTTCAGCTTGTTGGACACCGTGCCTGAGCCGATGATCGTACCGGCGCAAAGCGGGCGGGTCCGCGCAGCATGGGCAATAAGCCGAGGGAAATCGAACGTCATGTCGATGCCGGCATTGGCTCGTCCGAACGGCTTGCCGTTATAGTCGACCATCAGGGGAAGGTGCAGCTTGCCACCGTCCCAGGCCGCCCCGAGCTCGTCTGGTGTTACAGCGACGGGTGAAAAGGCCGAGGAGGGCTTGGATTGGAAGAAGCCGAATCCCTTGGCCAGTTCTTCTGGAATGAGCCCGCGCAAGGAAACGTCATTGACCAGCATGATGAGGCGGATCGCGGCGTGGGCCTCTTCGAGGCCGGCGGCCATGGCGACATCATCGACAATGACGGCGACCTCGCCTTCCATGTCAATTCCGAAACCCTCATCCTGCGGCATGACGATTGGCGCGCGCGGCGCCAGAAAGGCGTCCGAGCCGCCTTGATACATCAGGGGGTCTGTCCAGAAGGTCTCGGGCATTGGCGCGTTGCGGGCTTTGCGGACCAATTCGACATGGTTCACATAGGCAGAGCCATCGGCCCATTGATAAGCCCGGGGCAGGGGCGACAGCGCCTGCGCCTCGTCGAATGCTTGGCCCGTCATGACCCCGCTATCAAGCATGCTGGCAATTGCGAGCAGTTGCGGCGCGACGCTGGACCAGTTGTCCAGCGCTCTCTGCAGGGATGGCGCGACGGCGGAAGCGTCAGCGTAGTGCTTGAGGTCGCGCGAGACGACAATCAGTCGACCGTCCCTGGTCCCGTTTTCGAGTGTTGCAAGTTTCATGCGTCGTCTCCCTCGCTACCGTTACGACCAGTCGCCTTCAGGCGTGCCATTGAAGCGCTTCTTGAGATCTGCCCAGCAGTCGATGTAGTTGGTCTGGAGAGTCTCCAGCTCCGCGGCAAAGCGCGTCATCTGCTGTGGGAAGCGGGTCTCGAACATGAATGCCATGGTGTTGTCCAGGCGCTGCGGCTTGAGCTCGGCGCGCGATGCCTTTTCGAAGCCAACGGCGTCGGGGCCATGGGGCAGCATCATGTTATGCAGGCTCATGCCGCCTGCCACGAAGCCCTCTTCCTTGGCATCGTACTGGCCATAGAGCAGACCCATGAACTCGCTCATGATGTTGCGGTGGTACCACGGCGGCCGGAACGAGTTTTCGGCCACCAGCCAGCGCGGCGGGAAAATCACGAAGTCGATGTTTGCCGTGCCGTCTTCACCGCTTGGTGCTGTCATCACGGTGAAGATCGAGGGATCGGGATGGTCGAACATGAGCGCGCCGACCGGAGAGAACGTCCGCAGGTCGTATTTGTAGGGTGTGTAATTGCCGTGCCACGCGACGACGTCCAGGGGGCAATGGCCGATCTCTGTGACGTAGAACTTGCCGCACCACTTCACATGTACGCGGGACGGGACTTCCTTGTCCTCATAGGCGGCCACCGGGGTCTTGAAATCGCGCGGATTGGCGAGACAGTTGGCTCCGATGGGCCCACGGTCGGGCAGGGTGAACTTGGCGCCGTAGTTCTCGCAGAGATAGCCGCGCGCCGTCTTGGTGCCGTCCTTGCGAGCGACCTTGAACACCATACCGCGCGGAACCACGCAGATTTCGGCCGGCCCGACATCCATTATGCCCATTTCGGTCGAGACGCGGAGTGTTCCCTGCTCGGGGACGATCATCAGTTCCCCGTCAGCGTTGAAGAAGTAGTCGTCTTCCATGTCGCTGTTGATGGCGTAGACATGGGCCGCCATACCGGCTTGGCCGATGGCGTCGCCTGCCGTTGTCATGGTGCGGATGCCGGCCAGGAAATCGGTTCCGGCATCGGGTTCAGGAATGGGGTCCCAACGCATTTGCCCGATCGGCAGATCATGGTCATCGAGCGACGGCGCAGATTTCCAGAAGGTGCGCGATTCTGATACAAAACGGGCGGTGTGCTTGACGCTTGGGCGGATGCGGTAGAGCCAGGAGCGTTCGTTGGTGCCACGTGGCGCAGTGAACGGAGAACCCGACAATTGCTCGGCATAAAGGCCATACGCGCACTTTTGCGGCGAGTTCATGCCTTGGGGCAAGGCGCCTGGAAGCGTTTCACTTTCAAAATCGTTTCCGAAGCCCGGCATGTACTGGAGTGCCATGTTTGCATTTCCCCTGAAATTCCATATTGTTGCTTCGGTAACGGTTGAATTTGTAACTATCAAGAGACGGGAAATGCGGAAAACCAGGGCTTACGACGTTCTCGAACTGGAAAGCTTCTTGCCCTACCAGGTCAACCTAGCATCGGAGATCATCAGTCAGGGCTTCGCCAAGATTTACGGCGGACGCTATGGGCTTTCCCGCCCGGAATGGCGCACGTTGGCCACATTGGGGCAATTCGGAACGCTGACGGCGACCAGCATTGGGGCTCATTCGTCCATGCACAAGACCAAGGTCAGCCGTGCAGTGGCGGCACTTGAAAACCGCCGATGGCTTAAGCGCGAAAACGATGCTGATGACCGCCGCGTTGAGCATCTAATTCTCACGCCGGCAGGCCTTGAAGCATATGCAGACATAGTGAAGTTTGCCCGCTCATATGAAGAACGAATGCTTCTGCTGCTTGGCCCAGACACTGTAATGTTCAAGGCCATGCTGGCGAGAATCATGAGTGCATCGCTTTAGGCTGAGCCTATGGCTGAGAGCGGCGGTGCAAAATTAGTCCACGGTAGCGGCGGGATAGTCCCGCTTCGGGCGGCGTAAAAGTCGGCCACCTATCTTCCTTCTGCGACGCTTGCAGGAGGGTTGGGGATCTATACC
>NZ_JBTMWV010000033.1:0-23593 GCF_054489345.1 Devosia sp. A369
ATTGGCACTGCCGCTACTTGGCCGGGACGCAACGAGGGTGAATTCGTCAGCATTCTCCAATAATCCCTGTAATTCGGCGTTAGCAGGGAACGGAGCCTGGTTTGCGGCGACTACGTGCACCGCCAGTCGGCCCGTATTTTGGGTGGGCTTTAAGCGTCGAATCCGGACAGAAATGGCGGTTTTTGCTTGCGCAGCGCGCTCGGCAATAGCCCGTTGAGCGCTGCACCAACCCATTGAAAATCAACGAGCGTTTGCCCCGCTGACGCTGTTGGCGGAGGCAGCATTGGCTGGCAGCATGCTGGTGGTTTGCCTGCGGTTTTCTGCTGCGCCTAGGCGACGCGGCGTTCGCCGGGCGCGCGCGCCGGATTTGCGCGGCGCTCTTCGATGACAAAAATATCGACGATGCGATCGAGCGTCTGGGCCTGGGCTTCGGTTTGCTCGATGGCAGCGTTGGTTTCTTCGACCAGCGCCGCATTGTGCTGGGTCATTTCGTCCAGCGTGCGGACGGCGGTGGAGACTTCGTCGATGGCGGCGGCCTGTTCGCCGCTGGCCTTGGCGATGGCTTCCACCAGCGCGCTGTTCTGCTGCACCGCCTCCTGCATGGCAGCGAGACGGGTCGCGGCATCCGACACCAGCAGCGAGCCGCCCCTGACCTCACTGGCCGACTGTTCCACCAAGGCCTTGACGTCGGCCGAGGCGCTGGCGGCCGATTGGGCCAGTCGGCGGACTTCGACGGCGACCACGGCAAAGCCCTTGCCGGCGTCGCCGGCCCGCGCCGCTTCCACCGAAGCATTCAAGGCCAACAAGTTGGTCTGGAAGGCGATGTCGTCGATCAACCCGATGATGTTGGAGATCTTGCCCGAGCTGGTGGTGATGCGCTCCATGGCTTCGTTGGCCTTGGCCATTACGGTGCCGCTCTCGGCGGCGGAATGGGAGACCGCCAGCGCCTTGCCGGCGGCGTCGACGGCCATCCGCGCATTGGTGGCGACGGTGTCGGCCAGCGTATCCATGGCGGCGCTGGTTTCCTCGATGGTGGCGGCCTGCCGTGTGGTGCGCTCGGAAAGGTCATTGGCGCCGGAGAGGATTTCGCCGGTGGCGACCTTGAGCGAGCGCGAGGTGGCGCGGAGCTGGCCGACGACATCGGCGAAGCGCGTCACCGTGCCGTTGAGCGCCTCGCGCAGGGCTTCGAATTCGGGCGGGAACGGCGTGTCGATGGTGCCGGTCAGATTGCCCTCGGCAAGCTGGGCCAGCCCGGCGCCAACGGCCGCAACGGTCTGGCGGCGGGCGGTGACCTCGGTGGCGAACTGCACCACCTTGTAGGGCACGCCATCGAGGCCCAGGATCGGGTTGAAGGTGCTCTGAATCCAGATTTCGCGACCATCATGGGTGCGGCGGCGATACTCGCCGCTTTTGAACTCACCCTGCGCCAGATCGCGCCAGAACTGGCGGTAGTCCGTCGCATTGGGATCGGTATCGAACAGGAACAGCGCATTGGGGCGGCCGGCAATGGCCGACAGCTCATAGCCGAGCAGATGCAGGAAATGGTCGTTGGCGGTCAGCACCTCGCCGGTCAGGCTGAACTCGGCCACCATCTGCGACATCGAGATGGCATTGAGCTGGCCGGTATGATCGGCAGCGGCGACCAGATGGCGATTGGTTTCTTCGCCCAGCTCGGCGACGCGCGCCGCATTGGCGCGGAACACTTCCACCGCCCGGGCCATGGCGCCGATTTCGTTGCGCCCCTGCGTGTAGGGCACCGGCGTCGCCAGATCGCCCTCGGCGATGGCGCTCATCACCGCGGAGATGCGGGGGATCGGCCTTGTCAGCAGGCGCGACAGCAGCAGCGCCATGATGCCGATGATCAGCAGCGCGGCGCCGCCGACAGCCAGCAGCATGGTGATATTACGCCCGACCACGGCCTCGATCGGCGCGCGAGCGACGGCAATTTGCATCGCGCCGATGACGGTACCGTCAGCCATGGCGATGGGCTGGTAGAGGGTGAAATAGCCGACGCCCTGGATGACGTCCTCGGCGCGCAACTGGGTGTTGGCCAGCATGGCGTCGAAGAGCGGGGTGCCGGCCAGGATGGGGGCATCGAGCAGGCGTTCGCCATCGGCCTGCAGCAGGCTCGTGGTGCCGACGGTTAAATCAGGCCCGACCTCGACGTCGTAGACATAGATGGTGGCATCCTGCCCGGCGACCCGGGCAATGGTGTCGACCACGTCATGGCTGCGGAAGCGCGGCATCGAGCGCATGGTCAGCCCGGCGACATCGCCGGCCTCGTCGGAGGCGATTTCCAGGCTCGGCAAATTGACCTGCAGAATTTCTGCGGCAATGCGCGTGGCGCTGGTCACCTCATGCTCGGCATTGTCGCTGGCGGTATTGGACAGGCTGATAAACAGCCCCAGCAATACGGCGCCAATCGCCAGGGTAATGGAACAGATCGCCATCGCGGCGATGGCAAAGGTCAAACGGATATTGCCGAGCAAAGAACCCATTCTGTGGCTCCAATGACCCACACCCTTCTGGGCGCGCGGTACTTATCCGGCCAGAGACTGCGTATATTGTCTTAAGCGAGTGTTGATGATCTGCAAATTGATTGGCCGGTGAAAGACCCAGCCCAAGATCATGGCGGCTATACTATTGTCACGACTGATCAAAATGACAAAAGCCCGCGAAGCTGAGTTCGCGGGCTTTTGACAATTTGTTGGGTCGAGGCGGGTTTAGTGGATGTGACCGCCGTCGATCTGGCCGGCTTCCATGGCCAGGTTCAGCAATGCGCTGACGATTTCCTGAGCGTAGGATTTGTCTTCCGGCGTCGGCGCGGCAGCCAGTTCGGCTTCGGCAGCCTTGATCTGCGCGGCCAGGTCGGCCTGATCGAAATCAGTGAACGGCACCGAACGCTCAGCCAGAATGGTCAGGCCTTCGAACGACACGTCGGCAAAGCCGCCCTGGACGAAGAAAATCTCGTCGCGGTTATTCAGGCCATGCACGGTGATGAAGCCGGCGCGCAGCGTCGTCATGAACGGCGCGTGGTCGGCCATCACGGTGAAGTAGCCCTCACTGCCCGGCACGGTGACCGAGGTCACGACTTCCGACAGCACCAGCCGCTCGGGCGACACGATCTCGATCTTGAGGCCATCAGCCATTTTTTTGGTCCCTTAGCGGAAAGAACCCGAAACCCGGGTCCATGCATCAGGCTCGCCGCAAGCGGCGAGCCCAGTTTGCAAAATTAAGCGGCCTGAGCGGCCAGCTTCTGCGCCTTCTTGACGGCATCTTCGATGGTGCCGACCATGTAGAAAGCAGCTTCCGGCAGGTGATCATACTCGCCAGCCACCAGGCCCTTGAAGCCCTTGATGGTGTCTTCCAGCGCCACGAACACGCCCGGCGTGCCGGTGAACACTTCAGCCACGTCGAAGGGCTGGCTCATGAAGCGCTCAACCTTACGGGCGCGGGCCACGACCAGCTTGTCTTCTTCCGACAGCTCGTCCATGCCCAGAATGGCAATGATGTCCTGCAGCGCCTTGTACTTCTGCAGCACTTCCTGCACGCGGCGAGCCACGTCGTAGTGCTCCTGGCCAACCACGTTCGCATCGAGAATACGCGAGTTGGAAGCCAGCGGATCCACGGCCGGGTAAATACCCTTTTCCGAGATAGCGCGGTTCAGCACGGTCACGGCGTCAAAGTGGGCGAACGAGGTCGCCGGCGCCGGGTCGGTCAAGTCGTCGGCGGGCACGTACACGGCCTGCACCGAAGTGATCGAGCCCTTGTTCGTGGTGGTGATACGTTCCTGCATCTGCCCCATGTCGGTCGCCAGCGTCGGCTGGTAACCCACAGCGGAGGGGATGCGGCCCAGCAGAGCCGACATTTCGGCGCCGGCCTGGGTAAAGCGGAAGATGTTGTCGACGAAGAACAGCACGTCCTGGCCCTGGTCACGGAAGTTTTCCGCAACGGTCAGACCGGTCAGCGCCACACGGGCACGGGCACCAGGGGGCTCGTTCATCTGGCCGAACACCAGCGCGCACTTGGAGCCAGCGGCAGAACCGTTATTGTCCGCCGGGTTCTTGTTCACGCCCGATTCGATCATTTCGTGATACAAATCGTTGCCTTCGCGGGTGCGCTCACCCACGCCGGCAAACACCGAATAACCACCATGCGCCTTGGCGACGTTGTTGATCAGTTCCTGGATCAGAACGGTCTTGCCAACGCCGGCGCCGCCCATCAGGCCAATCTTACCACCACGCGCGTAAGGCGCGATCAGGTCCACCACCTTGATGCCGGTGACCAGAACCTGGCTTTCCGGGTTCTGCTCGGCAAAGCTCGGAGCTTCCTGGTGGATTTCGCGGCGTTCGGTTTCACCGATCGGACCAGCTTCGTCGATCGGCTCGCCGATGACGTTCATGATGCGGCCCAGGGTCGCTTCACCAACCGGCACGCGGATGGCGGTGCCCAGATCGATCACTTCGGCGCCGCGCACGAGGCCTTCAGTGGTATCCATGGCGATGGTGCGCACGGCGTTTTCGCCAAGATGCTGCGCCACTTCCAGCACGAGGCGCTGGCCGTTATTGGTGGTTTCGAGTGCGTTCAGGATCGCGGGCAGGTGGCCGTCGAACACGACGTCCACGACGGCACCGATGACCTGCGATACACGACCGGCCTTTTTCTCTGCCATTTGTTTGTCCTTCGCTTAGAGCGCTTCCGCGCCCGCAATGATTTCGATGAGTTCTGTGGTGATCTGGGCCTGGCGCTGACGGTTGTAGCTCAGCTGCAACTGGCCGATCATTTCGCCGGCGTTCCGCGTCGCATTGTCCATTGCGGACATCTGCGCGCCATAGAACGAGGCCGAGTTTTCGAGGAGGGCCTTGAGGATCTGCACCGAGATGTTGCGCGGCAGCAGGTCTTCAACGATGGCTTCTTCGCTCGGCTCGTATTCATAGGGCACGGCCGACGCTTCAGCAGCGCCTTCACCCTCGAGTTTTTCCAGCTTGGCCGGAATCAGCTGCTGGGCCGTCGGCACCTGGCTGATCACCGAACCGAACTTGGCGAAAAACAGCGTCGCCACGTCGAACTCGCCGGCGTTGAACATGGCCAGCACCTTGTCCGCAACCTGCTGGGCCTGGGTGAACCCGACCTGCTTGATTTCGCGGAAATTGAAGGTGTCGACGATGTTGTCGGGATACTGGCGGCGCAGGATGTCGTGGCCCTTGCGGCCCACCGTCAACAGCTTGACCGTCTTGCCCTGGCTCATGAGCTTGGCGGCATGCTCACGGGCGAGACGGGCGATCGACGAGTTGAACCCGCCGGCCAGACCGCGCTCACCAGTGGCGACCACCAGCAGATGCACCTGATCCTTGCCGGTACCGCCAAGCAGCACCGGCGCATTTTCCTGACCGTCATAGACCGCGCCGAGAGCGGTGAGCACCTTGCCCATGCGTTCAGCATAGGGACGCGCCGCTTCGGCTGCTTCCTGGGCGCGACGGAGTTTAGCCGCCGCGACCATCTGCATGGCCTTGGTGATCTTCTGGGTCGATTTGACCGAGTCGATCCGGTTCTTGAGGTCCTTTAGCGAAGCCATGGGCTTGTCGCCTCCATGATGGCCTTAAGCCGCGTAGGTCTTCTTGACGTCATCGAGAGCAGCCTTGAGCTGAGCACGAGAATCGTCGCTCAGGGCCTTCTCGCTGGCGATGGTGGCGAGCAGCGCAGCATATTTGCCACGCAGCGCCGACAACACCGTCTTCTCGAAGTCGCCGACCTTGCTGACCGGAATGCTGTCGAGATAGCCATTGGCGCCGGCAAAGATCACCGCAACCTGCTCTTCCATCTTGAGCGGGGAGAACTGGGGCTGCTTCAGCAGCTCGGTCAGACGGGCACCACGGTTCAGCAGGCGCTGGGTGGCGGCGTCGAGGTCCGAGCCGAACTGGGCGAAGGCCGCCATTTCACGATACTGGGACAGTTCGCCCTTGAGCGAGCCGGCCACCTGCTTCATCGCCTTGACCTGAGCGGCCGAGCCCACGCGGCTCACCGACAGACCGACGTTCACTGCCGGGCGAATGCCCTGGAAGAACAAATTGGTCTCAAGGAAGATCTGGCCGTCGGTGATCGAAATCACGTTGGTCGGAATATAGGCGGACACGTCGTTGGCCTGGGTCTCGATGACCGGCAGCGCCGTGAGCGAACCCAGACCGTGGTCTTCGTTCAGCTTGGCAGCGCGCTCCAGCAGACGGCTATGCAGGTAGAACACGTCGCCGGGATAGGCTTCGCGGCCGGGCGGACGACGCAGCAGCAGGGACATCTGGCGGTAAGCCACGGCCTGCTTGGTCAGATCGTCATAGGCGATCACGGCATGCATGCCATTGTCGCGGAAGAATTCGCCGATGGCGCAACCGGTGAAGGGCGCGATGTACTGCAGCGGCGCCGGATCGGAGGCGGTTGCGGCAATGATCACCGAATACTGCAGCGCGCCGGCTTCTTCGAGCTGACGGGCGAACTGCGCCACGGTCGAGCGCTTCTGGCCGATGGCGACATAGATGCAATACAGCTTCTCGGTGTTCGACGCGTTGGCGTCGTGCGCAGCCTTCTGGTTGAGGAAGGTGTCGAGAATGATGGCGGACTTGCCGGTCTGGCGGTCACCAATGATCAGCTCGCGCTGGCCACGGCCGATCGGGATCAGCGCGTCGATGGACTTGAGGCCCGTCGACATCGGCTCATGCACCGACTTGCGCGGCAGAATGCCAGGCGCCTTGACGTCAACGCGGCGGCGTTCGGTATGCTCGATCGGGCCCTTGCCGTCGATCGGGTTACCCAGACCGTCGACCACGCGGCCGAGCAGGCCCATGCCGACCGGGGTGTCCACGATGGAACCGGTGCGCTTGACGACGTCGCCTTCCTTGATGGCGCGGTCATTGCCGAAAATCACGACGCCGACATTGTCGGTTTCGAGATTGAGGGCCATGCCCTTGACGCCGCCCGGGAACTCGACGAGCTCACCGGCCTGCACATTGTCGAGGCCGTAGACGCGGGCGATACCGTCACCGACGGAGAGCACCTGACCGACTTCGGAAACCTGGGCTTCCTGGCCGAAATTCTTGATCTGGTCCTTGAGGATCGCAGAGATTTCCGCGGCTTTGATGTCCATTATCCGACCTCTTTCATGGCGATCTTCATCGCAGCGAGTTTTGTCTTGAGTGAGCTGTCGATCATCTGGCTGCCGACCTTCACCTGAAGGCCGCCAATCAGCGACGGATCGACGAATTGGTTGAGCGTAACGGTCTTGCCGATTTTCGCCTTGAGCGTTTCGGCCAGCGCCTTGGCCTGGTCGGCACTCAGCGGCGCCGCCGAAGTCACGTCGGCGGTCACTTCGCCCCGGGCCTGGGCGGCCAGTTCGCGGAAGCCGACGATGATCGTATCGAGCGCAAACAGCCGGCCATTCTTGGCGACGAGGCGCAGGAAATTGCCGACCAGCGGATTGACCGCAGCCTTGGCGAGCAACGCATCAAGCGTCGTGGCCTTGGTGTCGGCGGTGATGACCGGCGACCGCAGGAAGCGCGAGAAGTCGGCGCTTTCACCGATCAGGCGCGAGACGTCGGATAGCGACGTCTCCACCGATGCCAATTGGTTCTCGCTTTCAGCGAGGTCGAACAGTGCCGACGCATATGGCCGGGCGATCTGGGTAAGCACTGAATTCTGCGCTGCCAATGCCGCTACACCCTCTTGGTTGCCTGCCTGCTCCGCCACCTAATTTCTCTTGGGAAACCGGGCGGTTGCCGACGCTTGTTCTGGTTTGGGAAAGGGGACATCCGGAGACCCCTTCAAAGTCCGGCCCGCTCTAGCACACGCTTCCCGCGGCTTGCAAGGCTTGGGGACCCGATTCAAATGCGGCGAAAGTGTCGCAGGGTGGTTTGGCTTACACCGGTTTCTTGTCGCGCTTGAGGCTTTCGGCCAAAACGGCGTTCATTCTGGTCTGCCAGCCGGGGCCGCCGGCCTTGAAGCCGGACACCACTTCGGGGTCGAGCCGGAGGCTGATCGAGATCTTGGTCGCGGCGGCCTTTGGGCGCCCGGGCAGCGGCAGGCCGCGCTCGGCAAAGAATTTTTGGGCTGGGACCGACCGGCGCATGGCCTCTTCGGTCAGTTCCGGCATGTCGTCATCGGGCACGCCGTAGATTCGTTTCGTGGCAGCCATTGCGCCAGTGCTGTTGGGATCACGCTCCATAGCGGGAATAGTCCTTTCTGCTGAACCGCCGCATGCTGATGACGCGGATTTTGTCGGCGCGAATAGTGAAAACGATGTGGTAGCCCTGTCCATCGCCGGAAAAACCACGGGCAATGAAGCGCTCCTCGCCATAGTCGCGGCGAATATCCGCCTCGATGATGGCGTCATTCCACACGAAATCACGTACCGCATCGAAACCGACCGCGTGCTTTTCGAGGTTCAAGCGGTTCTTGGCGTCGTCCCATTCGAATTCCATCGAGCCCCCTCAATATAATCCGTCAGCCAGCCGGCGTCAATTTTTGTATATACAATAACTCTACATGAAACTGATCGGGTCGATATCGACCTGGACGCGCAGATTTCCGGTGATTTTTTCGGCCGAGCCGAGCCAGAAGCGAACATAGCCGGAGAGGTCAAAATCCTTGCCCGACTGGGCCAACAGCCGCACCCGGTGGCGGCCGCGGACCATGGCGACCGGGGCGTCGGCGGGGCCGAACAGCCGCACGCCGTCGGCCATTGGCGCGGCCGAGAGCAGCTGCTTGGCAAAGCCCATCGCCACCGCATGCTCATTGGCCGAGACGATCAGCGCCGCCAATCGCCCGAAGGGCGGTAGCCCGCCCGACTCGCGCGCGGCCAATTCGTGGGCGTAAAACGCCTCGCGGTCGCCGCTGACCATGGCCTTCATCACCGCATGGTCGGGATGATAGGTCTGCAGGAACGCCTTGCCATGTTGCGAGGCGCGCCCGGCCCGGCCGGCCACCTGGGTCAAAATCTGGAAGGTCTTTTCGGCGGCGCGGGGGTCGCCATGGGCGAGGCCCAGATCGGCGTCGAGCACGCCCACCACCGACAGTTTTTCGAAATGGTGGCCCTTGGACACCAGTTGCGTCCCGATGATCAGATCGAATTCGCCGCGCTCGATTTCGGAGAATCGCTCGCGCAATTGCGCATTGCTGCCCATGTCCGAACTCAGCACCACCCGCCGCGCGTCGGGGAAGCGCAGAGCCGCCTCTTCGGCTACCCGTTCGATGCCCGGGCCGACTGCCACCAGACTTTCGGTGTCGCCGCATTGGCCGCAGGTTTTTGGGGTGCGCACTTCATGGCCGCAGTGATGGCACATCAGCACGCCGCGAAAGCGATGCTCGACCATCCAGGCCGAGCAATCGGGGCATTGATATTGGTGACCGCAGGAGCGGCACAAAGTCAGTGGCGCATAGCCGCGCCGGTTGAGGAACAACAGCGCCTGCTCCCCGCGATCCAGCGCCGCGAAGATTTCGCGCGCCAGCACCGGCGCGATCCATTCGCCCTTTTCCGGCCCGTCGATGCGCATGTCGACGGCGGTGATATTGGGCATCGCCGCTTCGGCAAAGCGCGACGTCAGCAGCACATGGGCGTAGCGGCCAATATTGGCATTGTTGCGGGTTTCCACCGAGGGCGTCGCCGAGGAGAGGATGACCCGCGCGCCGGCCAGATGCGCCCGCACCACCGCCATGTCGCGGGCGTGGTAATTGACCCCTTCGGATTGCTTGTAGGCGCCGTCATGCTCTTCATCGAGCACCAGCAGGCCCAACTCGCGAAACGGCAGGAACAGCGCGGAGCGGGCCCCGACCACGGCGCGTACCGTGCCGTCGAGCACGCCGCGCCAGACCTTGGCCCGTTGCAGCGGCGTCATGTCGGAATGCCATTCGGCGGGCTTCGTGCCGAAGCGTTTGGTGAAGCGGGCGATGAAGGTATTGGTCAGGGCGATTTCCGGCAGCAGAATCAGCGCCTGCCGTCCGGCCCGCAGCGTCTCGGCGACCGCCTCGAAAAACACTTCGGTCTTGCCGCTGCCGGTGACGCCATCGAGCAGCGCCACGCCGAACTGATTGACGTCCAGCGCCGCGATCTGGTCCAGCGCCTGTTGCTGGCCCGGCGACAGCGTGGCAATGGCGCCATCGGGATCGGGCGGCAGCACCACCGGTGGCGGCGGCATTTCCAGCCGTTCGACCGCGCCGGCCCGCTCCAGCCCCTCGATCACCGAGGGCGAGACGCCGGTGGCGCCGATCAGCGCCGCCTTGGGCCAGGCCACGTCGTCCATCATGGTATCGAGCACGCGCAACCGCGCCGGGGTCAGCTTTTCCGGCTCAAACCCGGTCCGGCGATAGGCGATGACCGGCCTCGGGGTATCGAGCGCCTCGGTCGAGCGCAGCACGGCGCGCAGCACCTGGCCGGGCGGGGCCAGCGTATAGCGCGCCACCCAATCGACCAGTTTGAGCAATTCTTCGCTAAGCGGCGGCAGTTCATAGGCCTGGGCGATATCGCGCAGCCGATTATGCGCCACCATCTCCTTGGGCGGGCCCCAGACCACGCCCAGCGTCAGGCGCGGGCCCAGCGGCACGGCCACGATCGAGCCCCGCGTCACCACCATGCCGGGCGGGATACGGTAGCTGTAGGGGCCCTCGACGGCGACCCCCACCATGACGGCGACGATGTCCGGACGCTGTTCCATCTGTACCCGGTCTGTTCGCATTGCTACAGCCCGAGCGCAAGTGATTCTGCCGTGGCTCGCCGTCAGATGACGACGAGCGTCGAGCCGGTCCGCACCTGATCATGCAAATGGATGATGTCCTGCTGCAGCAGGCGCACGCAACCGCTCGATATCGCCTTGCCGATGGCGCGCTCGTCGGGATTGCCGTGGATGCGATAGATGGTATCGACATTGCCCTGGTGGATATAGAGCGTGCGCGCACCGAGCGGATTGTCGACGCTGGCTTCCATGCCGTAGCGATACTGCTCCAGCTCGGGCTGCCGATCGATCATCTCGGAGGGCGGGGTCCAGCGGGGCCAGCTGCGCTTGTAGGCGATATGGGCGCGGCCCGACCAGGCATAGCCGTCACGGCCGATGCCGACGCCATAGCGGGTCGCCATGCCATCATCATGCACGTGATAGAGGAAGCGGTTGGGGGTATCGACGATCACCGTGCCGGGCTTTTCGCCGGTCGGATCGATCACCTGCTGGCGCCAATACAGCGGATCAACCAGCGACATATCAGCGGCGCGCAGCGGGAACGGCTCGGTATAGACCGGGCCATACATCAGCTGCACATCGGCAGGAACTTCGTGGCGAACCGGACCGGGCGGGGTAACGACGCGCGGCGTGGTGGAGGCGCAGCCGGCGAGAGCCAGGGCAGAAAGACTGGCGGCGCCGGCCATAAACTGGCGGCGGCCAAGGGCGATACTGGTCATGTCAAAAACTCGAGAATGCGGCCGGAGCGGCCGTAAGGAAGGGGGAATGGAGAACTTGCGCCGCTACTGCCCTCTTGGGGGCGGCAGCTCGGCTTCCGCCAGCACCTGCGGCGGCGGCAATATGCTGCCGGTCAGCGCCGGCAACGGCCCGCGCCAGAGGGCGCTGGGCAAGGCGGTCGTGGCCACAATGGCGTGGTCGGGACAGACCGAGGTTCTGATCGGCGCGGTCAGGCTCGACATTTCGAGCGGCGCCGGCACCCCGACCACGGCTGGGCTGTGGGACCAGATCGCCCCACGCGCACAATGGCTGACCGAGGTCTCGGCCAGCAGGCCAGGGGCCGTCAGGCCCAGCAGGGCAAGGGTCAGGACAATAATGTGGATCAGCCGCTTCATGTCTCCGCCTTATCGCAACGTCCGGTTACACGGAAGGCCGCTCACGTCGGCGTGTGGCCTCAAGCCACGCGCAGGGCGTGCAGTGGTGCAGACAAGCCACATGAATCGTCAAATCGACCTCAAACCGCCGCAAATCCGCCACCATTCAAAACAGGCCCTTGAGACCGGCGGTGATTTCGGCGCTGCGCAACCCGCCGCCCGCGCCTTCCGGCAGGCTGAGATTACTCCCATCGGCGGGCGTGTCGTAATAGTAGTTGGCGGCGCCGCGCTGCTCGAAAATATGGTCGTAGCGCGCCGCCAGCGTCAGCTCGGCATTGCGGCCCAGCGCCCAGCCGAGGTCGACGCCGGCGGTGACGGTGGGCGCCACCCAGAGGTCGTCGAGAACGCTCAGATTGCGCATATGGTGGCGGTCGGTGGTGCGCGACAGGAAGGTCAGCCCGCCACGCAGCAGCCCGCCGACGCGGAAATTGCCGTAATGCTCATCGCCATCGACGCCCAGGAACAGCTCGGGAAATTGCTGGCGATAGCTGATCGCCGGGTCGCCATCGGCAAAACTGCCCACCCAATCGCGGAAGCCGAGATCGCTATAGATGAAGCTGCCGCCGCGCGAGGACCACTGCACATCGGTATATTTGAAGCCGCCATGCGCCCGCACCACCGCCGTGCCGTCGCGGGCCAGCTCATAGCCCAGCGAGGCCGCGCCGGTGACATAATGGTCAAGGGTCGTATCGGAATGCTGACTGCGATGTGTCCAGTTGTCGAATAGGTCGCTGCCGCCCAGCCAGTCATAATCTTCCATATAGCTGCTGCCGAAGCCGGCAACGCTGCCCTCGGCACGGGCGCTGAAGCCGCTGCCAAAATTGATGTCGAGACTACCGCGCAGCACCGGCGCCTTGGTCTGCCAGATCAAATGGCTGACGGTGTAATTCCCGTTCAGCACCTTTTCATTGCCTTCGAGGAACAACGCGCCAATGCTGGCATCGAACCGCACCAGATGGTCAGGCGTCGAGGGCTGGCTGACGCCCTGGGGGTTGCCCCAGTAATCGCTATCCCAATAGTCGGATGACTGCGCCATGACGCCGGATGTCAGCATGGCCAGAACAACCAGACCGGTGCCCAGCCGGTAGATGCTTGGTGAAATCGCCATGATACTGCCTCCGTTACAGAAAATACCATGACAGACCGGCGGTTAAGGATGGGTTTACCATGCCGGGGGAGACTGCGCTGATGGTCGATTCCGCCTTTGCCAGTGATGAATTCCTGCGCGCCCAGCTAGCCGGCTGGCAGCGTGAGCTGGGCTCGGTGCGCCGGCTGTCAGCCAATACGCTGGAAGCCTATAGCCGCGATGTCGACCAGTTCCTGTCGTTTCTGGCCGGGCATGCCGGCGGGCCGGTTGGACTGCTGACGCTCAAGGAATTGCGCGGCGCCGATATCAGGGCCTTCATGGCGCTGCGCCGCAGCGAGAGCCTGGGCTCGCGCTCGCTGGCGCGGGTGCTGTCGGCGCTCAAGAGCTTTTTCCGCTATCTCGAACGCGAGGGCGTGGTGACCAGCGAGGCGCTCAACGTCATCCGCACCCCCAAGCTGCCCAAATCCCTGCCCAAGGCACTGACGGTGCTGGAAGCGCGGCAAACCATTACCAGCGTTGAAGAGATGGAAGAGCGCCCCTGGGTCGCCGCCCGCGATATGGCGGTGCTGTCGCTGTGCTATGGCGCCGGCCTGCGTATTTCCGAAGCCCTGGCGCTGACCAAGGGCGACCTCGAAGGCGAAGCCCTGCGGGTCACCGGCAAGGGGGGCAAAATCCGGCTGGTGCCGCTGATTGCGCCAGTGCGCCAGGCCATCGCGCTCTATCTGGAACTGACCCCGTTCAAATCCTGGCCCGAGGAGCCGCTGTTTCGCGGGGTCAAGGGCGGGGTGCTGTCGCCCCGGCTGATCCAGTTGCGCGTGGTGCAATTGCGCAGTGCGTTGGGGCTGCCGCCTTCGGCCACGCCACATGCGCTGCGGCATTCCTTTGCCACCCATCTGCTGGGTCGCGGTGGCGATCTACGCGCGATTCAGGAGCTGCTGGGCCATGCCAGCCTCTCCACCACCCAGATCTACACCGCCGTTGATACCGACCACCTGCTGGAGAGCTACCGCAAGGCCCATCCGCGCGGCTGATGGGGTGGCCGAACGGATTAGGGGCAAGCCGCCTTGCACGGCCAGAATCGGTTGGCTATCAATTTCGCATGCCTGTCTTGGCGCTGCATCGCGCTGAGATCCAGCCCTTCGTCGCTCCGGCCCGCCACTGGCGGTCGGTGACTGGCATGGCGGGCTCCCTCAAGGACCTCCATGAGCCTCTCCAGCAAAACCGCCCCTGCCCCCAGCGACGCCATCGGCTATGGCCTGGCCGTGGCCGGCGCGATTCTGTTTTCCACCAAGGGCATCTTCATCAAGCTCGCCTATGGCTATGGCGTCACCACGGAAATGCTGCTCAGCCTGCGCATGCTGGTGGCGCTGCCGGTCTATCTGGTGATTTTGCTCACCATCCTGCGGCGCGGGGATCAATGGCGGGCGGCGCTGACGCCCAAAGTGGTCCTCACCAGCATGGCTGTGGGCATTCTGGGCTATTATCTGTCCAGCTATCTCGACTTTTTGGGCCTCAATTACCTCACCGCCCAATATGAACGGCTGGTGCTGTTCACCTATCCGTTTTTCGTGGTGCTGTTCGGCGTCTGGCTGTTTGGCGATCGCATGATCTGGGGCGTGGTGCCGGCCATGGCGGTCAGCTATGCCGGCTTGCTGGTGATCTTTGGCTGGAACCTGGCCGTCGACCCCGACGGGCTGGTGCTCGGCACGCTGCTGGTGCTGGGCTCGGCCATTACCTTTGCGCTGTATCAGCATCTGGCCAAGCGGCAGATGCTGGTGCTGGGCTCGGGCCTGTTCACCTGCATTGCCATGTCGACCGCCGCCATCTGCGCCATCGCGCAGAACCTGATCATCGCCGGGCCGCAGAGCTATCTGACGCTGGCGCCCGAGCTGTGGGGGTATGGGCTGGCGCTGGGCCTGCTCGGCACCGTGCTGCCGAGCTTTCTGATGAATGCCGGCATGGCGCGAATCGGGGCGCGGGCCACCTCGTCCACCGCCGCCTTCGGGCCGGTGGTGACCATCATCTTTGCCGTTATCGTGTTGTCCGAACCGTTTACGCTCTATCATGGCATTGGTACGGCGCTGGTGCTGGTCGGCTCGGTGCTGTTCACGCGGGCCGAAAGGCGGGGCCGCGCCGCGCTCGGCTAAATCTTTCATTGGTGGCTTTTGGCCGCCGCAAAGCCGCTGTAATCTGCAGCCACCACTGGCGGCAGACATCTGGGAAGGGACAACCGATGAACGCATTCCACCAACGCCTCGGCGGCGCAGCATTGATTCTGCTGCTGGCCATTGGCGCGGCCGCCCCGGCCATGGCGCAAGCCCCCGTCAACAAGAAGACCCCCGCCGCCGCCGTCAGTACCGGCGATATCGACTTCGGCGATGACAGCGGCGACTGGACCCATGACGGGGAATGCGACGACCCCCGCTTCACCGGCGCCGGCGTGGCCGTCGAGCTCGTCGATGCCGATCTGCTCAAGGACGCCAGTGACTGCCGCGCCGCGTTCGAGGCCGGCACGGTGACGCTCAAGGCCGACGCCAATGCTGCGGCGATTGATTTCGGCGACGATAGCGGCGCCTGGACCCATGATGGCGAATGCGACGACCCCCGCTTTGTCGGCGCCGGCTCGGCGGTCGAGCTGGTCGATGCCGATCTGCGCAAGGACGCCAGTGATTGCCGCGCCGCCTATGAGGCCGGCAGCGTGCGCTATGTTGGCGACACCGCCCCCGATGCCATCGATTATGGCGATGACAGCAGCGAGTGGGCCAAGGACGGCGAATGCGACGACCCGCGCTTCTCGGGGAGCGGCGTTGCCAGCGAATTGCTCGACGCCGATCTGGGCCATGACGCCACCGATTGCAAAGCGGCCGTCGCCGCCGGCACCGCCAGCTTTGATGGCGCCAGCGCCGCCAAGGCCATCCCGGCCTTCGACTATGGCGGGGACTGGAGCGACTGGGCCAATGACGGCGAATGCGATGATCCGCGCTTCATGGGCGAAGGCACCAACAAGAAGCTGCTGACCGACGATCTGGCCGGCGACGCCACCGACTGCAAGGCGCTGGAAGCCGAGGGCCGGGTGAGCATCCGCACGGTCTATTCCCCGGCCTATCTGGCCGGCGCGCCCTATGACAGCAGCCATATCGACTTCGGCGACAACAGCTCGAGCTATTCCGATGACGAGCAATGCGACGACCCGCGCTTCGAAGGCCCCGGCGCCGCCAATGTGCTGCTCGATAGCGACCTCAAGCATGACAGCGCCGACTGCCAGGCCAATTACGAGGCTGGCACCATCATGCTGATCTCTGAAGCGACGTAAGGGGGCGCTGCGTTCGCAGTCGACACCCTCCCCCTTGCGGGGAGGGATCAAGGGTGGGGGTGGATTGGCCCGGATGGTCGTGGCTCTCGCCCCCTCCCGGCTCGATCACGGAGTTAGCAAGGGCTAGCTCCTATCTCGCTCTCCCCCCGCAAGGGGGAGGATGGACCCGGTGGATGAGACAGATGGGCTCTCAGGCCGCCTTGCGCTCGACCATCATCTTCTTGATTTCGGCGATGGCCTTGGCCGGGTTCAGCCCCTTGGGGCAGACCTTGGCGCAGTTCATGATGGTGTGGCAGCGATACAGCTTGAACGGGTCTTCCAGGTCGTCGAGACGCTCCTGGGTGGTCTCGTCGCGCGAGTCGATCAGCCAGCGATAGGCCTGCAGCAAGGCTGCCGGGCCGAGATATTTCTCGCCATTCCACCAATAGCTCGGGCACGAGGTCGAGCAGCAGGCGCATAGAATGCACTCATAAAGCCCGTCGAGCTTGGCGCGCTCGGGCACCGACTGGCGCCATTCCTTTTCGGGCGTTGGCGATGTGGTCTTGAGCCAGGGTTCGATGGCGCGGTGCTGGGCGTAGAACAGGCTGAGATCGGGCACCAGATCCTTGACCACCGGCATATGCGGCAGCGGGTAGATCTTGATCGGGCCGCTGGAGTCATCCATGCCCTTGGTGCAGGCCAGCGTGTTGAGCCCGTTGATATTCATCGAGCACGAGCCGCAAATGCCTTCGCGGCAGCTGCGGCGCAGCGTCAGCGTGGGATCGACCTTGTTCTTGATCCACAACAGACCATCCAGAATCATCGGGCCGCAATCGTCGAGATCGACGAAATAGGTGTCGATGCGCGGATTGGCGTTCTGGTCGGGATCATAGCGATAGATGTGATACTCGCGCAGCCGCTTGGCAGCAGCCGGCTTGGGCCAGGTCTTGCCCTTGGTCGGCCGATCGGCCTTGGGGAGCATCAGTTCGACCATGGGTCGGGTCCTCTTTCTATGTGCCGCTCAACCGGCACCGAATTTCGTCTGATCAGTGGGTGGTGTGCGCAATGCCGATCAATAGTTCGGCTTGCACACCTGGTTCGATTTGGCGACGTAAGCGTTATAGGCCTTGAAATCGCCCTCGCCGGGCGCGCCGCCCTTCATCGAGGTGATCACCACCCCCATGAAGCGCTCGTCGATCAGCGTCATCGCCGCATCAGCCTTGCAGCTGCACAAAGCATCATTCTGGGCGATGCCCATGCAGACGCTGTAGAATTCCTGCTTCTGCGCCGCACTCGGCGCGGCCAGCGCCGGCACGGTGAGCAGCAGCAACGGGACAAGGGCGGCAAGAATTTTCATCTCAATTCCTTGCGAATGACCAGTTTGAGGCCGGACCAGGTCTGGTCCACGGCGCAGACTTTCACATCGACCAGCCCGAGCGGCAGCACCACGGCGCGGATCACATCCTCGGTGATGTCGGTGACCACTTTGGCAGCCCTTTTCGGCCAGCTCACCCAGATCATGCCATCGCGGGCGATCAGGTTCATCAAGGGTTGCGCCAGCGCTTCCAGCACGGCGCGGGCGGAAGCGAACAGATGCACATAATCATAGCCGCGTCCAACGCTGCCGATTTGGCCGGCAGCGATGCTGGAGACTTCGGCAAAGGCGCGGGCGGTGGCGAGATCGGCCAAAGCTGCGGGCAGGTCGACGAACAGCGCGCGGCTGCCGTCCTGCATCCCCAGCTTCTGTGCCAGGGGCGTGCCCGAATATCCCGCCGCTGCGCGCATCAGTAAACGCGCGCCTTGGGAGCGATCTTCTTGAGGTCGATGCCGCCTTCGCTTTCCGGGGTCAGCGGATCGACCCGCACCGGACGGTAGCCGAGCTTGACCGCGCCGGTGTCGATATCGATCCAGCTCAGCGTGTGCTTGCGCCAGTTCTCGTCGTCGCGGCTCGGATAGTCTTCATGGGCGTGGGCGCCGCGCGATTCGTGGCGCGCCTCGGCCGAAACCACCGTGGTCATGGCGTTGACCATCAGGTTTTCCAGCTCGAGGGTTTCCACCAGATCACTGTTCCAGATCAGCGAGCGGTCGCTGACCTGCACATCCTTGAGCTGGCCATAGATCTCGGTCATGCCGGCCACACCGGCCTGCAGCGAGTCCGAGGTGCGGAACACGGCGGCATCGGCCTGCATGGTATGCTGCATGGCGTCGCGGATTTCAGCGGTCGGGCGCGAGCCGGAGGCGTTGCGCAGGCGATCGAAGCGGGCGAGGATTTTTTCGTCCTGCGCCGTGTTGATGCCCGGGATCGGGGCCGCGCGGTCCATCACCGCACCGCCCCGCAAGGCGGCGGCGCGGCCAAACACCACCAGATCGGTCAGCGAATTGGAACCGAGACGGTTGGCGCCATGCACCGAGGCACAGGCGGCTTCACCCACGGCCATCAGGCCGGGCACGATGGCCTCGGGGTTTTCCGGCGTCGGATTGAGCACTTCGCCATGATAATTGGCGGGGATGCCGCCCATATTATAGTGCACCGTCGGCAGCACCGGGATCGGCTCGCGGGTCAGGTCGACGCCGGCGAAAATCTTGGCGCTTTCGGTGATGCCCGGCAGGCGCTCATGCAGCACTTTGGGATCGAGATGATCGAGGTGCAGATGGATATGGTCCTTCTTGGGACCGACGCCGCGGCCTTCGCGGATTTCCAGCGTCATGCAGCGGGAGACGACGTCGCGCGACGCCAGATCCTTGGCATTGGGGGCATAGCGCTCCATGAAGCGCTCGCCTTCCGAATTGGTCAGATAGCCGCCCTCGCCGCGCGCGCCCTCGGTAATCAGCACGCCGGCGCCATAAATGCCGGTGGGGTGGAACTGCACGAATTCCATATCCTGCAGCGGCAGGCCGGCGCGGGCGACCATGCCATTACCGTCGCCGGTGCAGGTATGGGCCGAAGTCGCCGAGAAATAGGAGCGGCCATAGCCGCCGGTGGCCAGCACCACTTGCTTGGAACGGAACCGGTGCAGCGTGCCATCATCGAGCTTCCAGGCGATGACGCCCTGGCAGGAGCCGTCCTCGCCCATGATCAGGTCGAGCGCGAAATATTCGATGAAGAACTGCGCATTGTGCTTGAGGCTCTGGCCATACAGCGTGTGCAGGATGGCGTGGCCGGTGCGGTCGGCGGCGGCGCAGGTGCGCTGCACCGGCGGGCCTTCGCCAAACTCGGTCATGTGGCCGCCAAACGGGCGCTGGTAGATCTTGCCTTCCTGGGTGCGGGAGAACGGCACGCCGTAATGCTCCAGCTCATAGATCGCCGCCGGGGCTTCGCGGGCCAGATATTCCATGGCGTCATTATCGCCCAGCCAGTCCGACCCCTTGACGGTGTCGTACATGTGCCACTTCCAGCTGTCCGGCCCCATATTCTGCAGCGAGGCGGCAATGCCGCCCTGCGCTGCCACGGTGTGGCTGCGGGTGGGGAAGACCTTGGTGATGCAGGCGGTGTTGAAGCCCTGCTCGGCCATGCCGAGAGTGGCGCGCAGGCCCGCGCCACCGGCGCCAACCACGACCACGTCGAATTCGTGGTCGATGAGTTCGTATTTGGCCATCAGGCTTAACCCCAGAAGACGAGCTTGAGAATGGCAGCGATTCCCGCCACCGCGATGATGATGCAAAACAGCGTGTTGAGCAGCATCAGCAGGCGATAGAGACTGCCGGAAAAATAGTCTTCCAGCGTGTCGCGCATGCCGTTGCGCATGTGAATGGTGACCACCGCCAGCAGCGCCGCCAGCGGCAAGCCGATCCAGGCATTGCCCAGCGTGGCGACCATGTCGGGCCGGTCCTGCCCGGCCAAGCGAATGACGACAAACACCAAAAAGCCGATGAAGACGATGTTGATCGCCCCGGTCACCCGCTGGGTGATGAAATGGCGGGTCGAGGCTTTGGCGTTGCCATATTTGGTTTTGGGATTGGCGACCATGTCGCCGGTAATGACGGTTTCGCGCATCATGCCATCCAGACGAAAACGGTCCAGACCACCAGGGTCAGGACGATGGAACCCACCAGATTGGCCCAGGCCAGCATTTCGCGCTGCCCCGGCTCCATGCCGATGATGAAATCCCAGATGAAGTGGCGCAGGCCGCCCAGCATGTGGTGGAACAGCGCCCAGGTGAAGCCGAACAGCACCAATTGGCCGAACCAGCTGCCATAGACAGCGTTGATAGTGTTGAGCATTTCCTGGCTGGACGCGGCAGCGCCGAGCCACAGCACCAGCAGCACGGTGCCGGCGTAAAGCGCGATGCCGGTGGCCCGATGCGCGATCGACATCGTCATCGTGATGGTCCAGCGGTAGATTTGCAGATGCGGAGAAAGCGGGCGGGATCGAACCGTCATGGAGCCTCGCTGGCATGCGGCTGAGCCGCTCACAGTTTGGAATGGTTCGAGACTTCTAGCCCCCAAAGGTTACAAAATCAAAGCGGGAAAGCGCCTCCCGCCTCCAACTTTTGGCGCACACCGCACTTTGTTCGTATGGCGCACGACATGTTCGCGGAGCGACGGACCGGACCCCCGCCAGCATGCTGCCGGTTTGCCCGCAGTTTTCTTTCAGCATGCTGCTATTGTGCTGGCGCTTGTCTGGCAGGGGCCAAGCGCGGCATAGTGGTACTCTCTATAAGGAGCCGCCATGACCCAGGATATCACCATCAATAGCGTCACCCCACTGGCGCATGACTGGGGCCGGCTCGACCGTTATGACGTGACCCATGCCCGTCGCGACGGCAGCAGCCAGACCGTGCAGCGCGAGGTCTATGACCATGGCAGCGCCGCCGCCGTGCTGCTTTATGCGCCGGCGCAAGGCACCATCATCCTGACGCGGCAGTTCCGCCTGCCGGTGCATCTCAATGGCGACCCGGCCTGGCTGATCGAGGCGCCGGCCGGCCTGCTCGATGGCGAAGCCCCGGCCATCGCCGCCCGTCGCGAGGCCATCGAGGAAACCGGCTACGAGCCCGATGCCATGGTGTTTCTGTTCGACGCCTATATGAGCCCCGGCTCGCTGACCGAAAAATGCGCCTGTTTCCTGGGAAATTATACGCCGGGCCAGCAAGTCAGCGCCGGCGGCGGGCTGACGGCCGAGGGCGAGGATATCGAAGTGTTCGAACTGCAGCTGGAGCAGGCGCTGGAGATGATCGGCAGCGGCGAGATCAATGACGGCAAGACGATCATGATGTTGCAGGCGCTGGCGTTGAAACTGGCAGCGCGCAACTGATCCCGCGCACTGAAGCATCGCGGCCTTCGCCCTCCTGGGAGGATGAGACAGCGCAACGTTCGCCCCCAAACGCGATAGGGCTGGCGATTTTCGTGCACCACTGAAGCGGCCGCTCCCGACCCCGTAGGGGTCGTTGGCGCAGCCCTTTCGATTTCCCAAAGGCGGTAATTGGGACCAGGTTCAAGCACGGACGATAGCTGAGGTCGGGTACTGACCAAAAGCTATGCCCTACGCGGGTTTCAACCGAGCGCTATCGACGTTCGCCACCATTGCGAACGGCGAAGAGGAGCTAGACTACCTCTTCGGCATCAAAGATCTCGGCGTGATAGCCGTCGCGAGTAGTAACCAGGTCACGCAGTGGTTCCGCCGCCGCTCGTAGCGGGCTGAACATAGAGTTTCAGCGTTTCCTCGGGGTTCTGCGCGGACTTGTAATCGGTACCACTTTGCTCGAATTTCAACTGGACCAGCATTTCTTGCATAACGTCGTTTGACGTGCGCGTCGTAGCAAACAGAGCAGCTCCTTTGACGGTAGGGAAAAGCTCCTTGAGGAGCCGCGTCATCTGGCCCTTCTTACGGTGATCGACGTCGAGGAATATCCAGCCCAACTCGTAGGGAAATCCTTTGGGGTCTAGTCCGCTCTTCGCATTTGCAAACACCTTGGACCGGTATCCTGCCGCGGTTTTTTTAAACGCCGCGGTGCCTACCACCCTCTCTTTGTGGATGATGAAACCGAGACGGAAAGCTCGCTGCACTCGGCCACGTACGCCGTCTGCCACTTCGCCACCTTCCGCGACCTTTGCAGAAAACTGATCGAGTTCGTCATCGCTGCAACTTTTCGGGGTCTTGACCACGATCTCGTACATCTTGTCGCGTTCCGTATCGTGGACGTGATTGGTCGCAATTTTGAGAAGCAACTTAGCATCGTCGTCAGTAATGTCGCTGTCAGCCGGCTGGGGCTTCGAAGGGTTCAGTTTGCCGCCCCGAACGACATGTTTGAAGAGCGCTTCGTCTTCTCTGATTTGCTGAATGAGCTTGTTGACGTACGTCGTGCGGGATTGCTGCCGGACCGGATCTTCCCGCTTGTCCTGACGAAAGAGCGTGCGGAGCTGAAATTGACATCGCTCGTATCCGCAGTCAATTTGGCGACCAGCCCCTGTATGGCGCTGAGCGTGCTTTCGGTATCACCGAGCTGATAGTCTGCCCAACCGAGCTGGTCGGACATGCTCTTGATGCTACTATCAAGCGATGACTCGAGATTACCGAGCTCTTCAGTCATGCGGTCGGCCGCGACCTCGAAACGGGCAGCAAAGGCACTCGCTTCGCTATCGAGGAAAAGTCTCAGCAACTCACTGGGATGAAGGGGACGGTTGCGTGCTCCATCGCGCCGGCAATAGATTCCTTTCGGCGTACAGTGCGGTTTCGTCTGGCTCGGCGGCACCTCTATCCTGAGGATCGGCTTGTCTTCCAAGTTCTCGATGTAAATATCGATCGAGACTGGCGGAATACAGCTGACTGCCTTGTTCAGCACCTGAAGGATCGTCGCATCGCTGACATCACAGCCGCGGACAACGCCGACTTGAGCGTTTGCGACCACCTGTTCGTCGACGCCGGCCAAGATATGGCCACCGCCTTCAGAGTTGGCAAAAGCCACAAGATCGTCGGCGCTGATCCCGCCGGGTGAGCGTTTGAAGTCGGAGCGTCCGCTTTCCCCTTCAGCGAGGAGTTCACGGGTTAGTTTGCTCAGGTTCTTAATGCGCTTCTTGATGGCCATTTCTCGCCCCGGTCATTCTGGCGCTAAAAGCGTCTGCAAAGGGTCGACAGTTGTCACCCCAATTTCACGTTTGCATCGCTTAACTTCATGGAACGTCTTTGCAGACTCGGCAAGTCATGCCTGCTTGCACGTCGCAGCCTAATCTGCAGGCCGAATGGCTGCTTTCCGCCAGGGCGGCGCCAAGAACGGACAGACCGCTTCCCACCCGAGGCTGTGTGAAAACCCTTGATTATGGTATGATCTGGCACTGCTTCGGAGGTGCCAGATGGGACGTTTTGTCGAGGCTGCCGACCGTCACCAGGCGAGTTTTCTACCGGCCTGCCTTGAGG
>NZ_JBTMWV010000034.1:0-23458 GCF_054489345.1 Devosia sp. A369
CAAAAATCGCACGCGCACATGAGACCCCCGCTCGGGCTATGCCCTCCCGGCGGTCTCATGTGCGCGCCAAAGGTGGCCTGGTCTTGCTCCGCCTAATGGCCGGATTTTACTCCGCCGTTGACACCTTAAAGAGGGGCAGTCCAGCAAGCAGCCCGGCTTGTTCCTGGCCGGATACGGGAATTGGGTTTCCTCCGCGTCAGCCACCCTAATCGGTGCAGGGCGGTCGGCCAGGAAGTTGGTGCCCACCATCCTCGCGTTCCTTGGGTATTAGGGCAGATACCCATGGTTGAGTTATCTGAACAGAACCAGATGTGAGGAAATCCAGCGAGCATGGCAATCGCCAGCATAGCGGCCGCTTAAGACGCTTGGACAAGACCAATACGGCGTCGCCAATGCTATAGAGAACGAGCACCCTCGCGTAGCGAAATGCTGTTCGAGACTGATGCAGAATTCGATCCAGGGATTACACACTCAATGCCCACATCGCTGCACAACCGCCTGAACGTTGCACTGCTGGTCGTGGCACTGGTCGGACTGACAACGGGACTTGGCCTGATGCTGGCGGGGAAACCGGAGCTTGCCACGACCGCATGGTCCGCCGGTGTCATTCCGGTGCTGGCCGCTCTCATTGTCGAGATCGTCCGCAGCCTCGCGAAAGGCGAGGTTGGCCTTGACATCGTCGCCGCTCTTTCAATGTCGGCCGCTTGGTTTTTCGGCGAGACCCTAGCGGCAGCTGTTGTCGCGTTGATGTATTCCGGCGGAACCTTCCTCGAGAGTTTTGCTGAAGGCCGCGCTCGTCGCGAAATGAGCCAGCTTCTGTCCCGTGTGCCGCGAACCGCGACCCGGCACAGCGGTAGCGCGCTGGATGACGTGCCCTTGGACGATATCGAGCCGAATGACCTCCTCCTGATCCGGCAGGGCGACGTTGCGCCTGTGGATGGAGCAGTCGAGAGCGAGCGGGCCATTCTGGACCAGTCGGCGCTGACGGGCGAGTCGATGCCGGTACGGCTGAGGCGCGGCCAGGATGTGATGAGTGGTTCAACGAATGCGGGCGAGGCTTTCGATCTTCGGGTCACTCGACGCGCGTCGGACAGCACCTATGCAGGGATCGTGCGGTTAGTCGAAGCGGCGCAGGCGTCAAAGGCACCAATGGCTCGACTGGCCGACCGCTACTCCTTGCTGTTCTTGCTCATCACGGTCACCCTGGCGACGGCGGCGTGGTGGCTTACCGGCGACCCCATACGGGCCGTAGCTGTCCTGGTGGTCGCAACGCCGTGCCCGCTGATCCTGGCGGTTCCGGTTGCCCTGGTGGCCGGATTGTCGCGGGCAGCGCAATATGGGGTCCTGATCAAAGGCGCGAAGCCACTCGAAGCCTTGGCGGGTATTCACACTCTGATCCTGGACAAGACCGGAACCTTGACAGACGGACGCCCGCAGATCGTTTCCATCGACACCCAAGAAGATATGTCCCAGGATCAGGTGCTTTACTTCGCGGCTTCCCTCGAACAGGCATCCAAACATCCGATGGCGCGCGCAATCGTGACGTCAGCGCGTGAACGAGGCACCAATCTGCAGATCCCCAAGCAGTTGATGGAAATTCCGGGAGAAGGCCTCGCGGGAACGATCGATGGGCGAAACGTGGTCGTGGGCGGAGCTAGCTTCGTCGCTGACCAGATCGGTGCCACCGCACCTGAGAGCAAAATTCTCGGCGCAGGCTCTGCCCTGGTTGCAGTGGCCATCGACGGAAAGCTCGTGGGGCACATCGTCATGGCCGACGCTTTGCGTACCGGTACGCCTGAGTTGCTGGTGGGGCTCCGGCGTCTGGGGGTAGGTCGCATCATGCTGGCTACAGGGGACCGCCGTGCTGTAGCTGAAGCCATTACCGAGGGGTTGAACCTGGACGCTATCCACTCCGAGCTGTCCCCTGATCAGAAGGTAAGGTTGGTCCTGGCGGAACGGGAGAGCGGCCCGGTAATGATGGTGGGTGACGGCGTCAATGATGCGCCCGCTCTCGCGGCAGCGGATGTGGGGGGTCGCTATGGGCGCGCGAGGGGCTGCTGCCTCCGCCGAGGCGGCGGATATCGTATTGCTGGTCGACCACCTAGATCGCCTATTGCCAGGGATCGAAATCGCCCAAGGCGCGCGCCGGATCGCTCTCCAGAGCGTCGCTGCGGGGATTGGCCTGTCGATCCTAGGAATGATTGCCGCAGCGTTCGGCTACCTGACACCCGTGCAGGGGGCGCTGCTTCAGGAAGCGATCGACGTCGCCGTCATTTTGAACGCGTTGCGAGCTTTGCGCATCGCACCCCGCGAGCTTTCGCTATCAGATCCCGCCGTGACAGCGACCTAAGAGAATTCCGCTCATGAGCCTGCCTTAAGCTACGTCGCAATCGAGGTGCTTTGCAGCGAACTCTTCAGGCCGCAATCAATGGCGCCCGAAATGCCCGCGCCAAGGCTCGCGCTAGTTCCTCAGATCCATATGGCTTAGACAAAGTGACCTCGTCGCGATATCCGTCTACAAGGCCTGCGGTCCCGTACCCCGTGGCGAACATAAAAGAAATGCCACGCCCGCGCAGGATATCGGCGACCGGAAATGACTGGATACCGGCCACGTTGACGTCGAGAATGGCAAAGTCGATATCGATCGTGCGAGCGAGCAGGACTGCCTTGTCCATGCGCGTGGCGATCGCTTTCACATTATGCCCAAGCCCCATCAGAGAACTCTCGAGTTGCATCGCGATCAACGCTTCGTCTTCAACGATGAGTATGCGATGCGCCTTGGTATCAACTTCCATCCGGCCCCTGCTTATCGTCCACTGGCATCGGAGCATCGATGGCGCAAATAACGCCGGACGCTTCGTACGCAACGGCCACATCGCCGCCAAGTTCCATGGCGAGAGCCCGCTCGATGAGGCGTGAACCGAAGCCCTTTCGCGTTGGCGCAACGACAATTGGCCCGTCGCTTTCAGTCCAGCGCATCTGCAGGCGCCGATCCTGACCGCCGCCGGTGAGCCGCCAGACGATATCGACGTGGCCAGTCTTGGTCGAAAGCGCCCCATATTTCGCGGCGTTCGTACACAACTCGTGCAACGCCATCGCTAGTGACAACGCGGGGCCTGGGTCAAGTTGGACACGCGGCCCCTCAACGCGAAAGCGGTTCTGTCCGCCTGCATGCGGCTGGACTGTGTCCGTGACGATGTCCACTAAGTCCGCGCCGGCCCAGTTCCCACGCGTCAGCAAATCGTGTGCTGTGGCGAGCCCGCTCAATCGCGAGTCGAAGGCCTCGCGGGCCTCCCTCATCGTCGCGCTGTCGTTGAGCGTCTGCGAGGCAATGGCTTGCACGGTCGCCAGCGTGTTTTTCACGCGATGGTTGAGTTCGCCGACCAGAAGCTGCTGATGCGCGACGGCTTGTTTTCTCTCGGTGATGTCTTCGATCGCAAGCAGGATCAGTTCATCGCCTTCGTCTTCTCGCGTCAGCTTGATCGCGTTGAGCACCATCACGCGTCGCCCAATCTCGCGGAAGTCGTGCTCGACTTCGACGCCTGTGAACGACTGATTGTTCGATACGACCTCGCTCAAGATGATCCGCAACCGTGGAATGTCCCACTGGTCATTGCCAAGTTCGTAGACCAAGGCCCCTTCGGTCTCCGCCTCTTGAACCTTGAACAGTTCATAAAAGGCCGGGTTGGCCGAGCGCACACGCAAGTCGCCGTTGAGGACCAACAAGGGCTGCCGAATGGTCTGCACGATGGCTTCGGAATAGATGCGCGCGTCGTTGATCGCATCCGCCGCCGTCTTCAAGGCCGCGGTCTGCAAAGCGCCGACCCTGAGCAGAGTGTCTTCCGCCAGCTTACGTGCAGTGTTGTCGGTGCCAATCAAGAGATAGCCGATGATGGCATCCTGGGCATCGCGCAGGGCGGTGACCGACACCACCGCAGGGAACCGACTCTGATCCTTGCGGATGTAAGTCAACTCATAGATATCCTCGATCCCACGCGAGGCTTTAAAGACCAAGGCCTCGAAGCCTGGCGCGATTGGGGTTCCAAGTTCCAAGCTCAGCGCGCCCGCACGCGCGACAAGTTCTTGCGGATCGGAAATGTCGGCCGGCGTGATCATGTTCATCACTTCGGCTGCCGCATAGCCCAGCATCCGCTCAGCCCCAACGTTGAAGATCTGAATGACGCCCTTGGAGTCGGTCGCGATGCTTGAGAAATTGGCACTATTGAAGATCGCGTTCTGCAAGGCCCCCGTCTTGAGGAGCGCTTGTTCGTCGCCAGCGCCGTGGCCTAAATCGGCTTCGAGCATGATCCCTCCCATCCCAACCATCACAAATCAACAAATGTCGGTTCGAAGACTGACGGGTGAGCCAGCCTCATAGCAGGTTTCCGCCGCCAAAGACGATAATTAGCACCGCGCAACCTACGGCTACGGCCAGCAGAACCGGGTCGAAATTCCACCGTCCCCACAGCGTGTCCGGTAACGGCGGCGGTCCGCAATAGCTCATATTGAAGGAAAAGGCTGACGCTATGTCCGTTTCCATCCCAGCTTGGAAAGTCTTCAGGGAAAGCCTCGTGGCGTCCCAGGGCGCTCGGCCCGGGGACGCCGCCGATCAAGGCTGGGCCGTCTCGCCACCCTGCGGCAGCGCATAGGCGATGAAGTAATCCCCGATCGGGGTCTCCATGAAGGCGTGGCCACCTGCGTTGATCACCACGATCTGTCGGCCATTGGCCTCATAGGTCATCGGCGTCGCCTGGCCGCCCGCCGGAAGAACCGTCTGCCAGACTTCCTCGCCCGTCTCGATATCGATGGCGCGCAGGATGTCGTCCGTCGTCGCCCCGATAAAGAACAGACCTGAAGCGGTGATCACCCCGCCGCCATTGTTGGGCGTCCCGATTTCCAGCGGCAACATGGAGGGGATGCCGAACGGGCCGTTCTTGCGCGCAGAGCCGAACGGGCGATCCCACAGCACTTCGCGTGTGTTGAGATCGATCGCCGCGATCCCGCCGTAGGGCGGCTGCGCGCACAGCAGCCCCGTGAACGGCACCCGCCACCCCGCATTGACGCGGATGCCAAAGGGCGTCAGCGCCTGCGGGCTAATGCTGCCGTGGGATCCGCCGCCCGCATCCGCATCATAGTTCGGATCGGTGATCGGCAGCACGCCCAGGGCGTCCACTTCCTCGCGCGGGATGAGCTGATTGTAGTTGGGCATGTTGTTGTAGTTGGCGATCAAAATGCCCTTTTCCGGGTCGATCGCCACGCCGCCCCAGTCCGACCCGCCATTATAGCCGGGGAACTGGATCCAGGGCTGATCGACCGTCGGCGGGGTGTACGCGCCCTGGTAGGAGGCCTGGCGGAACTGAATACGACACCACAGCTGGTCGAGCGGCGTCGTGCCCCACATATCGGCCTCGGTGATGATCGGCTTGAGCAGGTTGGGGAAGTCCGTCACATAAGGCTGGGTCGGCGAAAGCCGCTCGGGCTCGACCCCGCCCTGCGGCGCCGGACGCTCCTCGATATTGACCAGCGGCTCACCCGTCTCGCGGTTCAAGATATAGAACTGCGCCTGCTTGGACGGCATGACGATGGCCGGCACGGGGCCATCGGGAGTAGGAAAGTCCACCAGCGAGCCCTGACCGCCGAGATCATAGTCCCAAACGTCATAGTGCACCGTCTGGTAGTGCCAGCGCACTTCGCCGGTCTCGACATCGAGCGCCACGATGGCGGTCGAATAGGTGTTCTCCTCGTCCGAGCGGTCACCGCCCCAATAGTCCACGGCCGAGTTGCCCATGGGCATATAAACCAGACCCAACTCGTCATCGCCCGAGGCGATGGTCCACATATTGGGCGTGCCAGGGGTATAGATTTCCCCTTCGGGCGGCAGTCCGGTTTCACCTGGGCGGCCCATGTCCCAAGCCCATTCAAGCTCGCCCGTCACCGCGCTATAGCCGCGAATAACGCCCGAGGGAGCCTCGCGCGTCTGGCCATCGCTGACTTGGCTGCCCACGACCAGCACGTCCCTCACCAGGGTCGGAGGAGACGTCGGCGCATAAAACCCCGGTGCCGTATCGCCGATACCTTCAAGAAGGTTGACGATCCCGCCATTGCCGAAATCGGCGCAGAGCTGTCCCGTTTCAGTATCGAGCGCGATCATCCGTGCGTCATGGGTGAGGTTGACCACGCGCGTTGCGCACGGCTCTGTCTGGTCCGCCGTCGGGTCCTCGAAATATACGAGCCCCCGACACGACGCGTTGTAGCCGATGGCGTCCACAGACGTTTTCGGGTCATAGGTCCAGTGTTCGGCGCCGGTCGCCGCATCAAGCGCACTGATCTTGTTGAGTGCCGAGCAGAGATAAAGCCGGTCGCCGACCTTGACCGGCGTGTTCTGATTGCCGAACGGTTCGCCGTTCTCAGGCAGATCGCCGGTCCTGAATTCCCAGATCTGCTCGAGTTGGCCGACATTGTCCGGGGTGATCTGGGTCAGCGGCGAATAGCGGGCCGCCTTGTGCGTGCCGCCGTAAGCCGGCCAGTCCACGCCCGTCTCGAGCGCCACATAGCTCGCAACCGGTGCTTCGGGTTCAACTGGCGCAGCTGGCGTAGCAAGAACCGCCGGAGCAGCTGCAGGTGGCGTCGCCTCTGGATCCGTCTCGGCCGGCTGCTCGGTTTCCTGCGCAAATGCGCTGTCCACGCTGTCCTGTGCCACACCGATTGCCCCGAGCGCACCGGCCAAGGTTACCATGGCTGCGGCCATGCCGGAGCCGAAGCGCCGCACAGAGCCTCGGAGCACTGGAAGCGTCGTCAAAACCAGCAGCAGCACCACCGTGGGCGCGATGAGCCGAGGCACCTGCGCCCAGCCGTCCAAGCCCGCTTCCCAAAGCGCCCAGATCACAGTAGCGGCAAAAACGATGACATAGGTCCAGACCGCCGCCATCTCCCGACGGAACAGAAAATAGGCGGTCAGCAACAGCCCGATCCCGGCGGGAAGGTAATACCAGGATCCACCAAGGGTGATTAGCCAAAGCCCGCCTGCCGCAATCGGAAGGCCAAATATCACCAGCGCCAAAGCCACCAACATCGTCCACCAGAAGCCCAAACCTTTACGGTTCGGTCGTGACAATTCGTGCGTGGCCATGGATACCTCCAACAAAGCAATGAGACGGAACGCCACAAATTGGCCACGGTTCCGCATCGTGCTGGATTTTGCCCCCGAAAGTACACAGAGCCGCGACTTGAGAAGGCGGCTGAACGGTCGACGCTTGGTTTCTCGTGCAGCATCTGTGACGGCGATGCATATGACACCTGCACTCGACCACTTATCGATTCGCACTTTGCCCGTTGCCGCCAGTATCGCAATCAACTTCTAGACCAAACTCACTACGGGCCAGGTAGCGTAGAAGGCTAGCCTCGACGTTCGGCACGTCGCTGCTGTCCGAGATGTGCTTGGATGGCGACCAATGTGTTCTGCGATGCGGTGGGGTTGCGGATGCGGAATTGGTGCTGTTTTTAGGGTGGGGCAGGCCGGGAGCCTGCCCCACGAAGTTTAACCGGCGTTGGTCAGGCGCAGAATTTGCGAGGTGCCGGCACCCTGGTCCTCGGTGACGACATAGACGGCGCCGTCGGGGCCGACCTTGACGTCGCGCACACGGGCGTCGAGCGGGATGCGCTCCTCGAAAGCCACCTTATCGCCGTCGAGATGGATGACCACAACGCCCTGCGCTACGAGGCCGCCGATGAGGAAGGTGTTGGTCCATTCGGGGAATTCATCGCCTTCGTAGAAGGCCATGCCCGAGGGGGCGATGACGGGGTCCCAGTAATAGACCGGCTGGGTGGTTTCGGCGTTTTCGGTGATGCCTTCGCCGATCGGGGCGCCGGAATAATCGAGCCCGTAGGTGACTTCGGGCCAACCATAGTTGACGCCGGCTTCTGGACGATTGAGCTCGTCGCCGCCGGCGGGGCCGTGTTCGACGGTCCACAGGCGCCCTTCGCCATCGAGAGCAGCGGACTGCATGTTGCGGTGGCCCAGCGACCAGATTTCGGGCATGGCACCCTCTTCATTGGCGAAGGGATTGCCTTCGAAGGCCTCGCCCCCGGAGGTGAGGCGGAAGACCTTGCCGAGGCCGCTCGAAATATCCTGGGCCTGCTGGCGGGGCTCGACGTCGGAGCGTTCGCCGACGGTGACGTAGAGTTCGTCTTCCGGGCCGAAGACGAGGCGCGAGCCGAAGTGCAGTTCGCCATCATAGGTCGGCATCTGCTGGAAGATGACGGCGACGTCTTCGAGGGTGCCGCCCCCGTTTTCGTCGGTGACGAGGGTGGCCGAAGCGACCGAGGTGCCATTACCGCCGTCGCGCGGCTCGGCGAAAGAGAAATAGATGCGGTTCGAGGTTTCGAAATCGGGCGCCAAGGCGACATCGAGCAGGCCGCCCTGGCCGCGGCTGTCGACTTCGGGCACGCCCGCAAGCGCCGGTCCGGCTTCGCCGGCCTCGGAAACGATATGCATGACGCCGGACTTACCGGTCACCAACATGCGACCGTCGGGCAGGAACTCCATGGCCCAAAGTTGGGGCAGGCCGTCGGCAACGACTTCCGTTTCGACCGCGACCGGTTCGGCGGGTTGGGGTGCGCGCGTCTGGCCTTCGAAGGCCGGCTGCTGATCGGGAGCGTTGGGGGCGGCGGTTTCGACCGGTTCGCCGGCAGGCGCTGCGTCTTGGGCGAAGGCGTGGGGAGCGAAAGCACCTGCCGTCAGCATGGTGCTGGCAAGAAGAAGGGTGAGGGATTTCACGGATTGGCCTCTGGGGTTTGTTCTATGTCCGGCGCAGACGCAAACGGGATCGCCGGATGGGACCAACGGGTACGTCTCAGCGGGCGGATCGTTTCATCGCCAGCGGTCACGATCGGGTGATTGGAGCAGGACGAGGCGCTGCCGGTGCGGGCATCGGCGGTCCGGAACTGCTGATGTTCACGTGGTGGCGGTCTGCAAAACGGCGGTTGTCACTTGGCACTTAACTGGGCTCTTCCTCATTTTGTGAGGTTCATTCGCTGGCGCGCAACTCCGGCGCTCCTGGGGTCTCGTTCCATACCGGCGAGATTGACCTTAGCTGAGCTTCAGCCCGAGCTTCTTTCGCCACTGCTCATGCACCCCAGCATGTTCCTGAACGCGGATCGGCGATACCGTCATCAGGCTCTACCGAAATAGCGGTCAGCGGCCATACCACTCGGCCACCGCTTCTAGGTCTTCGCGTACCAGCCCCTGAACCGCGTCGGCCATGATCTGGGCTAGCGGGCCACCACGTTCCGAGCCCAACGTCGTGAACAGCTTGAGCTGGTTGATGAGGTAGTCCTTGTCCTGGCCGCCGAGGCGCGGGTAAGCGGCACGCGCCGCGCTGCCGTGGCAGGCGTCACAAGCGGCGATATTCTGCTCGGGAATGCCGCTGCGGGCGATTTCCGCGCCGCGACTGTTCTTGGTCGTTTCAACGAGCTCCTGCCGGCCGTAACGCTCAGCCAGCGTAACAATCTGTTCGTCAGTCAATGTGCGTGCGACGGCCATCATGGTGCCGCTGGCGCGGGTGCCATCTCGAAAGGCCTTGAGGGTCGCCAGGAGATAGTTGGGTGACTGGATGTCCAGCCGGGGGAAGGCACCATCGCGGCCCTTACCGTCCTCCCCATGACATCGGGCGCAGGTGTCGAGTACCGGATCACCGGCCTGGAACTGATATTCTTCTGGTGTCAGCTCCGGTATTTGCTGGAGGAATGCCACCATATCCCAGACTTCGTCGTCGCGCATCTGGGTGGGCCAGGCGGGCATGGCGGTGCGCTTGATGCCGTGCTTGACGGTCCAGAAGACGCGTGCGTCGGGCCGCCAGCGTTCCATCTGCTGCATTAGCAGTGGGGGCGTCGGCGTCAGGTCGCGAGCGAATTGTTGGGGCGGCCCGGCGGGGCTGCCGTGGCAAGCGGCACAGGCCAGGTCGTAGTGGCCGGCGCCGCGGATGATCATGGCGGGATCGTCGAGCGCTGGTACTTCGACGCCGACCGATCGCAGGGTTACCGATTGGCGCGCCGCCAGATCGAAGAACCAGTCGGTCACATCCCAATGACCCGTGCTGGCGTCGAAGTTCACGAGCCCGCTCAGCGGTAACAGTAGGCCCCCGAGCACCGCGCCAGCGGCGCCAACAAGCAGCGTGCGCAGGCCCTTCATGACGCCACCGGCCGTCGCAACACGCGGGCAATCAGGATCAACCCACCGGCGAGGTAGATTATTCCGCCGATGGCGAGCATGATCACGCCGCCGAGTTGCTGGTCCGCGAGCAGGGAAACCTCGAGCCCACCATGGTGATCGTGCGTCCCGTAGATCGGTCGCGGCGCTAGGCCGATCAACGCGCCGAGCAGCGTCATATGCATGGAGGTGAAGAACAGCGCTAACGCGCCGGCCAGCGCAGCATGGCTACGCGTCTCGGCCGTGCCCGCCAGGGCCACGAGCCAGACGAGCAAGGCGACGACGGCGAAGCTGGCCTGTTCCAGGACCAACGCCAGCGGTGAATTGCGGGAGGCGTGATGCAGCAATGGCGCGTGCCAGCCCCAGACGACGACCAGGTCAAGCAGGCTCACGACGATGGGCAGCACACTTTGCGAGCGAAGCAGACCTCTGCCAGCAAGATGGGGCGCCAGCCCTGCGGCCAGCAGGGGAACCCCAATGCCGACGACGCTCATGTGCAGCATCATATGCGCGACGAAGCTCGTCGGGACAAGGCCGGGCAGCGGACCAGCCCAAGCTAGCAGCAGCACGCCTATTCCAGCGATAGCCAGGACGCGCGTGCTCATCGGCAGGTCGACAGATAGAGCATGGGAATGGAGACATAGAACACGGCCACGGCGGACAGGATGCACAGCATCAGCGCTACATTGCTAAGGAAGCGATGCCGTTCTTCTGGCGTGTTGTGCTCGAATTCAAAATCATTGTCGGTGAGGCTTCGGCCGCGCACCCGCCACAGATGGTGGGTCGTAAGGGCGATGCAGGCAAGCGCCAGACCAGTAGCGATGATGACAGCCAGCCGTGCATCGCCGAGCACGGCATCGCGCCCCATCTTCTCGCAGTAGACGGCGGCGACAATGTAGCAGAACAGGAAATGCAGTGCCCAAATGATGGGCGCGGCGATGACCCGCCAAAGGTCGGTGCCCGAGCCGATCTCGCGTTCGACTTCGTTTTGGGCGCGCTTTGCGTTCATTGCAGCAGCGGAAAGCCTCCTATGACCACTGCGGTGAGCAACGCGCAGAAGCCGGTGAAGTGCCAATACAGTGTGACGTTCCATAGATCCGCGTCATATTTCGGCGTCAGCTTGCCGGCGAACGAGCGCGCGAGACAGTAGCCCTGCATCAGCATGCCGGCGGCAAGATGCAGTACGATCCAGACCACCAGCGCCCAGACGATGGCGGGGTAGGCATGGGCGGTCGGATCGAGCGCCGTCGTCCAGGGACCCGCCATCAGCGCAGCGCCCGCAAGCGTTGCCATGATTAGGCCGGCCAGCAACAAGCCGCGCGCCGTTTGCGCGTTGCCCCAGGCGTTGACCAGCCGAGCACCCAGCGTCAGACCCCAGGCGGCGAGCACTAGCACCGCCGCGACAGCGGGCCAGACCCAACCAGGGCCGTCGATGCCAGGCGGTGGAAAATCAGGGTGAATAGTCCAGAAGAAGAAATAGCCGAACAGCAGCGAGAGAAAGGCGGTCAGATCGCCGGTCATGGTGATGAACATCGCCCACCAGCCAGTTGAGCGGACCCCAACGACATAGAGCGGTACGCGGCGGCCGTCACCGATGTCCTTGGTCTGCTTTTCGGGGATTTCAGCAGTGCCGGTCCACAGCCAATAGAACACGGCCGCGAGGAAGATAATGCCACCGATCAGCGTCAGCCACCACCATTTGTAGGTGGCGAAGATGAAGACGCCGCCAAGGCCCAGCGCGGCGATGGCCGGCACCCAGGTCGGCCCGCCAACCCTCAGCACCTGCAGTGGCTGGGCATCCAGCACCGATGTCACCAGCGTTTCGCGGCGGCCCTCTTTGGCGTCTGGAAGCAGCCCTTTGCCGCTATCTATGGTTTCGAGCAGGGCTTTGTCGTCCCACAGCGGATAGCGGCTGTCGATCTGCGGGATCGACCGCAACCCCCATGCATCGGAGGGCACCCGTCCGGCCCATTCCAGCGTGCCGGCATTCCACACATTGCGCGGCACATTGGGCTCCTTGCCCTTGGGGCGAACACAGTCCCAGACCAGCGTTAGGAACCCGGCGGCGAAGATGAATGCGCCGATCGTCGAGATCAGGTTGAGCCAATCCCAGCCACGATCGGCACCGTAAGTAAAGACGCGGCGCGGCATACCAAGCAGGCCCGTCAGATGCATGGGCAGGAAGGCGATATTAAAACCGGCAAAACTGAGCCAGAACGACCAGATGCCGAGCTTGCGCGAAAGTCGCTTCCCGACGGCAAAAGGATAATAGTACTGAATGCCCGCCATCACCGGAAACAACATGCCGCCGATCAGCGTGTAGTGAAGGTGCGCGACCATGAAATAGGTGTCGTGGACCTGGAAATCGAATGGCGCCACCGCGATCATCACCCCGGTCAGCCCGCCGACGATGAAGGTTGCCAGCGCCCCGAGGCAGAATAGCATGGGCACGCTGCGCACCACATTGCCCAGCATCACCGTGGCGATGAAGACGAAGATCTGAATGCCGGTGGGGATGGCGACGGCCTCCGATGCCGCCGAAAAGAAACCGAGCGAAATCGAGGGCAGGCCGGTGGTGAACATGTGATGCACCCAGAGCCCAAAGCTGAGAAAGCCGGTGCCAATGGCCGACAGCACGATCCAGGAATAGCCGGCGATCGGCCGTTGCGCGAAGGTCGGCACGATCATGGCGAGCAGGGCGATGGCCGGCAGGAAGATGATGTAGACCTCGGGGTGCCCGAAGATCCAGAATAGGTGCTGCCAGAGGATTGGATCACCGCCGCGGGTGACGTCGAAGAACGGCCAGTCGAAGGCCCGTTCCATCTCGAACAGGAAGTCGCCGGCGATCAGTGGCGGGAAGGCGAAGAGGATCATCCCGCCCACGATCAGGACGTACCAGCCATAGAGCGGGGTAAGGTTGATGTGCATGCCTGGCGCCCGGCACTTGAGCACGCCCGCGATCAGTTCGACGGCCGCGGCGATCGAGGCGACCTCGATGAAGGACAGGCCGAGCAGCCAGATATCGGCGCCAATGCCACTCTGTTCGGTCGAGAGTGGGGGATACATGAACCAGCCGGCGTCAGGCGCCGCGTCGAAAAAGATCGAGCCGCAGACGAAGACGCCACCGATGAGGAAGCACCAGAACCCGAACGCCGACAGGCGGGGGAAGGGCAGGTCGCGCGCGCCCAGCATGGCGGGCAAGATGAGGATCGCGACGGCCTCGAAAATTGGCACCGCGAACAGGAACATCATTACTGTGCCGTGCAGGGTGAAGAGCTGGTTGTAGGTGCCGGCCGAGACCAGCCCGTTCTCCGGCACCGCCAACTGCAGCCGCATGATTAGCGCCAGCGCCCCGCCGAACAGCATGAAGCCGAAGGCAGCGACGAAGTACCAGATTCCGACGACCGAATTATTGACATCCGAGAAATAGCGCCAGCCTTCCGGGCGCGCCCAGACCTTGGCCAGCTGCTTTTCCTGCGCGTTCCTGTCGGTCATTTGAGCTCCAGCAGATAGGCGACGATGGCGTCGCGCTCGGTGTCGGGTAGCACCGCAAACGAGGGCATACGTGCGTCGGGCTTGATATGGTCCGGCGCCACCAGCCAAGCCGCGAGATTTTCGCGCGTATTGGGCAGTGTGCCGGCGGCAATGGTGCGGCGACTGGCGAGATGGGTGAGGTCTGGGCCGACCGAGCCGGCAGCGCTGACCCCGCGCACCACATGGCAGGCACCGCACCCGGCAGCGACGAAGGCAGCGCTGCCGACCGGGGTCGCCGGGGCTCGCTCCTTCGCCAGCCAGGACTGGAACGCTTCGGGCGTGTGAACGACGACTGGAAATGCCATCAGCGCATGAGAAGCACCGCAGAACTCGGCGCAGACACCGCGATAGATTCCTGGCTCCGTCGGCGTCAGCCGCAACGTGTTGGTGCGGCCGGGAATAGCATCCATCTTTCCGCCGAGCGCCGGAATCCAGAACGAGTGGATGACGTCGGTGCTGTCCAGCACGAACTCGACCGTCGCACCTACCGGCAAGTGCAGCTCGTTGGCCGTCTCGACGCGCATGCCGTCCTGTTCGTAGGCCAATCGCCACCAGTATTGCTCGGCGGTGACATGGACGCGTAGATGGGGCGGCTCGGCTTGCGACCAATCGGGCAGCAGTGCGAGGCCGAAGACCAGTAGGATGCCCAGTACGACGGCAGGGAAGGCAACGCCGCCGAAGAAGACAAAGCGGTCGGCGAACCGCTCAGATCTGGGGCGCTTTTTGCCGAGAACGGCGTATATCGCCGCGCCCATGACCACACACCAGATCGCTGCGCCGACGCTGGTCATGTACCAAAAGAGTCTGGCCTGTGCCTCTGCGTCGACGCCCGCAGGATGCAGGGCGCTCTGTTCGGCGTTGCAGGCAGCAAGCAAAGGCAGGACCAGAACGGGCGAAGCCAGCCCAAACAGGTGTCGAATAGTGCTTGTCGTTTCGTGCGCCATCGGCCCCGCCCGTGGGTGACGATTTGGAACGTACACTTGGCGGTTTGAGTTCCTCTGCTATTAGCAGAGGATGGCATATGGCACCGAAGAGTTACTCGCTTTTGCAGATCGTGCTTCACTGGACCATTGCCGTTCTGGTGATCTTCCAACTGCTGGTCAACGGGGCTGTGCAAGATGCGTTCGACGACCGGCTCGATGGCGAAGCCGTGCGGCAAGTGGGCGGCGCCTTGCTGCATGTAACAGTGGGCCTGACGATTTTGGCGCTGGCCGGAGTGCGGCTATCCGTGCGGCTCATCCGCGGTGCCCCGCTGGCGCATGACGACAAACCGGCCATCTTCAACTGGATGGGTTATGCGGCGCACCTGCTGCTCTATGGTTTCATCTTCGCTATGCCACTGACGGGCGCTCTCGCTTGGTTCGGCGGAAACGAAGCATCCGCCGGACTACACGAACTCGGGCGGCTGGTGCTGATCCCGGTGATTGGCATTCATGCGCTAGGCGCGCTGGCGGAGCATTTCTATTTCCGCAACACCGCGCTCGTGCGGATATTGAAACCGGGTCAGGAATAAGGCGGCCGGCAAAGTCGTTCGGGACGGGAAACAAGAGCTGACATGGATCGCCTTCCAGAGGTCGGCTCGATCAGCATAATGACGACCTGTTGCATTTCCGATGTCCGAAAACTTCCGGAGACTCATCGGGATGGTCAGGCGGAATTTTGGCGTTGCCTTACTAGGTACCCATATGACGCCCCTTTTTGAGGTGGTTCCTGGGTGCTGTTTCACGGCCGGTTCTTCAAAAAGCCTATGACTCGGCACCCTTTTTTGCCGTATTTCATGAGATTCAGGCCGTGCCGTGAAAGTAGTCTTGCTCAAGGTCGTGGCTGAAGAGCCGCTCGCAGCGGTGCTCCAAAATGATCCATTCCGCCCAGACAACGACTTGCCTCCTCGACCTGAACGAGCGATCTGACTGCCGCCCTAGTTGATGGCGGCTTCAGCCTCAGCAAGTGGCGCAGTACTGGTCGTGGCCACTGGCGCTGCAACAGTGGGCGCTGGGATGTCCGCCTCCGCCAATTGTTCGGCGCACAGCTTGGCGGCCCCGCGGATTGGCGTGTCCTGCCCACCCAGGGTGGTCCAGCCGCCATCATCGATATATTTGGTTCGCGCGAACGAGCTTTCGTCATTGAAAGCGGTGAGGCTGGTCTGGACATCGGCGGCGGCCATGAAGCGGGTGAAGCAGACGTCGGCACCAAGGGAGGCCACAGCGGCTTCCGAGGCGGTCTCGGCGCGCTCGGTGGCCGAGCCGCCGGTGACCCAGCCGCCCCAAGTGAACCCAATCACCATGGTCAAGACTGCGGTTCCCGCACAGGACCAGAATAGCGCTTTCTTCGATGCCTGATAATTGCCGAACTTCTCCCGAAAATTAGCCATAGTATCTCCTCCGTATCTAATGGTACGCCGTATTTTTAACACATTTCGACCGGAATTGCAGATGTTTTAAGTATCTATAGAAAAATCCTTCGTTGTTTCGGCGGGAAGATTCTACAAATATTCATTATCTAGTCTGGCGGACGGTAATTTGCGAGTGAACTATAGTTTCATCCGTTTCATATGACACCTAGATTGTCACATTTTCGTGTTTTCACTATGACCCTGCGGCCTTTGCGGCAGCATGTTGCCGGCAAGAACGCGGCGGGAAACACAAGAGTGCCCTACAATTGCGCAGTCGGAAGATCGACACCATCACCCCCTGGAGCGAGGTGAGCGCATCCTCGGCGAACGTGAGGAGCCTACCCCGGCATGTTTGCCTGCGCTTGTCGACCTGTGGACCGTCTGGGGCAATGATCGCGAGGAGCCACCCCATGGGAAGTCGCAGCTCCAGGCAGCGATACTGTGTACGTTCCTACAGGCCTTGAACGATGCGGGCACGGGCGTAAGCCGACAATCGGCATTGCGCGTAAGCCTTGAAGGACAGGCTGCGTCCATATTTGATTTCGAATACCGGATTGCGCAGATAAATTGTCCATCTGAGCAGTCGCGCCATCGGCATCGACTGTAGCCCAGCGCATACCCAAGCTATAGTGTATCTCAATGCACGCTATTCAGGGTTCCGATTTGCCGTCTCGGGCGATCACACGATGCGCCAGTACCCGCAATGCCGCTAGCACCAGCACCGCCAACAGCGCCACTCCGAAAGCTACGAAATAATATCCCAGCGCCGAGGCAATCCCCACCGCGCCGGCGAGCCACATTCCGGCCCCGGTTGTCAGGCCCTGGACGTTACTGCCACTCCGAAAAATCGCTCCTGCCCCGAGAAACGCGATGCCGGCCGTCACGGCTTCAACCGCGCGGATCGGGTCGACCCGTGAGCTGCTCGCATCCCCCACCGTATGATAGATTTCAAAGGCCAGTATGGTGAACAGTGCAGCCGCTACGCAAACAAGAATGTGGGTCCGCAAACCAGCGTTGGCGTTATCCACCTCTCGCTCGAAGCCGATCATCGCCCCGAAAATAGCTGCGATGAGCAAGCGGATAGCAATGATATGCTGCGGCAGATAGGTTTGGACGTATCCAAACTCGTTGCCTACGTCCATCTCGAGAACCTCCGTTGAAGCGCATCAGCTCAACACCACTTGCCCGGTCCGGTTCCGTTGCTCGCAGGAAGATTCTGTAGGTGACAGTGGCCGCGATGAGCCAACCCGGATGGCTTAGATGATGTACTTGTTCCATCCGCCATACCGCCCGTTGATGTTCCCCCTCGGCAGACTGCACGCCATCAGCAACGCCCCAGCTAGGAACGCGGCGACGGTCTGGAGCAGCGAGGCGCCGAGCAGGAACGGCATGATGACCAGCGCCGCGCCCAGTGCGAGGTTGAGCAGGCGCACGGCCCGGGCGACCTCGGCCATGGCGGTGACTGCGGCGACAATGACCAAAGCGCCGATCAGGTGATCGGCATTGGCCAGTGCGCCCTCGCTGCCCAGCGTCAGGCGCGTGGTCATAAAAAAAATGCCGATAACGACCGATACGGCGAGCGTCCAGGGGAGGCCGACGCCGCCTTGAAGATCGGCAAGCAGCTCGCGCGGCGGGCGGCCAAAATCATCCTTATGCTGGCGATCGCCCTCATCGGTATCGCCGAACAGGAACGCACGGATCAAAACGCCTTGTTGGCGCTTGCGCTTTAGGAACTGGCCCGTGGCGACCAGTTCATCAAGCGAGTACGGGATCTGGAGCACCATCGCCGTCGCGGCGATGAGGCAAAGCGCACACCAGGTGCCCAGCAGGATCGGCTGGATGATGATGAAGGTGACCGAGACTATGCCCAGCGGTACGATCATCAGCCCGAAGATGAAGACCAGCCAGGGGACGGTGCGCCAGCGGCGAGAGGAGCCGATCACGCCGGTCAGAATTTCAAGCATATAGGTCGCCGCGCCAATACCCGCATCGGGCACCGGCCAGGCCTTCGATACCTCGGAGGTGATGATATCCTCGGTGCCGTTGAGCAGGGGCTGCGCGACGCCCGAAAAAAATGGATCCCAGACGCCATCGACATGACCGAGCTGATAGGCCGTCAAATAGCGCGAGACGAAGAAGCCGACCAGCGCCAGACCGACGATGGGCGCCCGCTGCAGGAAGGTGGAGGGAGAGACACTCCAGCCGGGCGGGACATCGGGGCCGGTTTGCATCGCCAATGGCGAGATCAGCGGGAAGGGGCGCGATACTACGGCGAAAGCAATGGCCAGAGAACCGATGGCCGTGCCGTTCAGGTAGGCTGCGGCAGACGGCGTCCAGAACAGCAGGGGTGCGAACAGCACCCAGAGGCCCACAACTCCGGCGCCAAACCGGGCGAGCGGTAGGGTCCAATTGAGCGAGAGTGCACCGAACACGACCAGTAAGACGCCCGCGATCCAGTCGCTCCAGATCATCGCGGGTTGGGTATAGTTGAGCAGGGTTGGGCTCGTGATCAACCAGACGCCCAGTAAGATGTTGGCGAAGTGCGCCCAAAGCCAGGAGAAATGTTCGCGCTTGACCGTTGCTTCGTGGCGACTGCGGAGCGTGTCGGGATTCATATTGTTGTCCGCCGCCTCGATCATCCAGGCGAGGGGCACGATCTTATTGGCCTTGTAGAAGCTGATCGGATCGGCCTTTAGGTTGGCCACCAAGTCCTCGAGCACGGTCTCGATGCGGTGCTGGGGCTGCCAGCCGAGTTGCGTGCGCGCCAGGGTGATGTCCAGCGCATAGTGATCGTCGGCCATATCGATCATAAACGGGCGGATGAAAGGCTTTTCGCCCTGATCGAAGCTGTCGGGCACGGCGGGCTCCAGCGCATGCTGCACGAAAGCCCCGGCCTTGGCGAGTGGCCTGGGGAGGGTGATAGTCGCCCATTCGTGTTCCCCATGGATAAACTCGCCGATACGGCGCTGCAGAACCTGGTAGCTGAGTGCGCCAGGTTCGCCGACCAGGATGGCACCGCGCGGGGGCAGGGTGGCGCGCCGCTCAATGGTGGCCTTGATCGCATCGGCCATATCGTCGGCGTGCAGGAAGCTCTGCCCCGCATCCGGATCGCCGGCATAAAGGCCACTTTCAAAGTCGCGCTCATAGATCCTGGTCAGCTGTTGCGCCAAGGTCGGAACGGCAATCTTTTCGTCATACACACCGGCCAGGCGCAGCACCGTGTAGGGCATGTCGCCGGCCTCACGGGCGATGGTGCGCTCGGCCGCCGCCTTGGATTTTGGATAGGCCCAGCCTGGTTTGAGCGGCGTCTTCTCGGTAATGAGCTCTCCGGGCCTGCCGGGCGCATGCACCAACATGGTGCTCGCGTAAATGAAGCGCTCGACGGTGAAGAATTGGAGCTTGCGGATCAATCGGCGCGTGCCGTCGACATTAACGGTTTTGTAGAGCGGATTGTCCTCGCCGCTGAAGTCGAAGAAGGCCGCCAGATGGACAACCGCAGCGATGGTATCGCCGTGATCAGTCCTGATTGAATCCAGGGCGCTGGTGACGCTTTTGTCGGAGACCAGATCGCATGCATAGATATTGGCCAGGTTCGCTTCTGGCTCCCGATCAAGTCCCACGATGGTGAAGTCCGCGGCCAGATGCGCGATGAGTCTGGTGCCGATACGCCCACCAGCGCCGGTGATCAGAATAAGTGGTTTAGCTTGCGACGCCATGACCAGACAACGGGATGGCGTGCTTTTGGTTTCGTCGGTGAGAGGATCGTCTGTGACTCTGCTGATTTACTTTCGCTGCGCTCGCGGCTGCAATGAAGGTGCCGGCGGAGATTCCGATCAGTAGCATCGTTTGTAATGTCATGAGATTAGGCTTCCCGTCGGACATTTCTAAGATGAGCTCTTCATCTCGAGTATATACGGCGGACAGGGGATAGCGCCTTTGTAACCTTTGTGGGAACGGAGAATGTGGCCTATCTCCACACGTCGGTCGGCGGGGACGTCCGCCGTCACGTTTTCGCCGCAGCAAGTACAGCAATCCTGAAAACGACGGATCTCGTCTGCAGGATAGGCAATCACCGACGCAGTTCCGGGCAGGGTTTCCTTGTGACGCGACCTGGCTCCCCAGACGAGGTGCCATTCCCCGCTTTCAGTGGCTTATTCCTACTTCCAGACCCGCCTAACCGGCACGATGCACATGGATGGATCGATAGAGAGCAACCCGGCCGCATCGGCCTGGTGGTCAGGGTGTGAGTCTAGCCGTTTTGCGTGGCTTGCCCCGGGCAATTCGGGTGATCGTCAAAAGGTTCGCGGCGAGGATGAATGCCTCCGCAGCAAGCGCCCCAACTGATCCGATCAGAAAATTGGTGACGATCCAGCAAAGCCCAGCGGCGGCTAGTGCAAGGCGCATAGGTATGCCCCGCAGCATGAACATTGCATAGGTTCCGATCAATCCCGCAGCTAGGGGGAAGGCATCCATAGGGGTGCCCCATGTCACGGTAGCGACCGTGCCGGTTACCGCAAAAGTTGCCAGCATGCCCGTCCAGCTTCCAGGCTTCCGTCGCGCCAGCACGATACGAAGAATGATCACCGCTGAGACGCCGGAAGCGACCCAGGACCCAAAGAGCGCGAACTGAATAGCGAAGGCGATATTGCCCAGTATCAGGATAACCAGTAGCCGATCATCGCTTCTGCTGGCAAACGCCGCGACGCAAAAGACCAGCGCAAGCAGTCCAACAGCCTGGCCGGCCAACTCATAGGTAGTCGCTTCGAGCATTTCGCAACCTGGTACAGCAGGCCGTCATATGCCTGAAGCCATCCAAAATCCGGACATGAGAGCTTCGCCCATGCGCTCGCTGAGGGCAATAGCACCACCAAGGCACAGCGGGATGAAGTGCGCGGGATTATCCCGTACCTGAGTGATTACGCCAGCACCTACAATGACATAGCAAACATCGGAGAGCATGATGATATCATCGCGGACCGCCTGCTGATCATCGTCCGGCTCATCGCTATGTAGGGCTACGGCCTGTTTGGCTGGCCAAGTGGGTGCCCACGCCTCCACTGCCAGACCATAGACGTCGTGCGACCCGCTGCTGGTGCGGTTCTGTCCGCCGTCAGCACCTGTGTCCCAGATTTAGGGTTGAGAATTGAGGAGTGTTTTGGTCTCTTCGCAGGAAGCGGATGTCGGTGAATTCGCATAATATGCGGTCTGGAACGGCTGCATGGGGGAAGCGGGCTGGCAAGTTGTGGCTACCGAGAAACGATAGCTGACGTTCAATCCGCATGGGCCAAGGTCTCGGCATAGCCCTAAGTGTGAAACGGCGCAGGGTTTGGACGCCGTTTGGCATGATAAGTCATTGAAACGTCGATAGTGGGTGGGGTACCGAGGCCGTGCCGGATCACAGCGGCATTGTCTTGCCTCAATGCGACTGGCGTGCGACTGCGCCGGAGCGAGGCCGGATCGACAGATCCTCATCCTCCGGATCAGTCTCGAGGCTTTGCAGGATTGGGCAATGGGGTCGGTGGTCACCGTGGCAGGCGTTGACCAGCGTGGTGAGGGTACGGGCCATGTCCTGCAGGCCACGGATCTTCTTTTCCAGTTCGTCGATGTGGCCCTGCGCTAGGCGCTTGACCTCGGCGCTTTGCCTTGTGCCGTCACGCCACAGGCCAAGAAGATCGCTGATCTCGGCAACCGAAAAACCGAGATCGCGTGCGCGGCGGATGAAGCGCAGCATATGGACGTCGGTGGTCGAATAGTCACGATAGCCCGACGCCTTGCGGTCGGCGGCGGGAATGAGGCCGGTTTGCTCGTAATAGCGGATCATCTTGGCCGAAACGCCCGACGCCTTTGATGCCTGTCCTATATTCATAAGTGTTCTCCTAAATGGCGCGGCAGCCGACCCAGATATAGGGTCGGCTGCCGCAGTTTGTCAGTTCGCTACCTTAAATCCCCGCAGCCGCAGCGCATTGCCAAGCACGAAGATGCTCGACAGCGCCATGGCGCCCGCCGCGAACACTGGCGAGAGCAAGATGCCATAAGCAGGGTAGAGCACGCCTGCCGCGACCGGGATCAGAGCTGTGTTGTAGGCAAAGGCCCAGAACAGGTTCTGCCGGATGTTGCCGATCGTCGCCTTCGACAGCGCGATCGCGTTCGGTACGCCCTGCAGGCTGCCCGACATCAGCACCACGTCCGCCGCCTCGATGGCGATGTCCGTACCTGTGCCGATGGCGAGACCCACATCTGCCTCGGCTAGCGCCGGGGCGTCGTTGATGCCGTCGCCAACGAAGGCGACCTTGCCGTACTTGGCTCTGAGGCGGCGAACCGCTTCGACCTTGCCGTCTGGCAGCACTTCGGCCACCACTTCATCGATCCCCAGCCGCGCCGCAATGGCCTTCGCCGTGCGGGCATTATCGCCGGTGATCATCGCGACCTTGAGGCCGAGATTGTGCAGGGCCTTGATTGCAGCAGGCGTGGTGTCCTTGATCGGGTCGGCCACGGCGATGATCGTCGCGAGCTTGCCATCGATTGCGGCATAGAGAGGCGACTTGCCCTCGTTACCCAGACGCTCCGCAACCTTGGCGAACTCTGCCACGTCATGGCCGAGTTCGACCATGTAGCGGTCTGCGCCGATCTCGACCCGCTTGCCGTCGACAACGGCCTTGACCCCAAAGCCCGTCACCGACTCAAAGTCCGACACGGCCGATAGTGCGATACCTTCCTGTGTAGCCGCGTCCACGATCGCGCTGGCAATCGGGTGTTCCGACTTGGTCTCGACCGCAGCGACCAGCCCCAGGACCTGCGAGCGGACGAAGCCAGCGGCCAGTCCCAGATCGGTCAGTGCAGGCTTGCCCTCGGTCAGCGTTCCCGTCTTGTCGAGTGCCACGACCTTGGCGTCCTTGAGCAACTGAAGCGCTTCGCCCTTGCGGAACAGCACGCCCAGTTCGGCGCCGCGACCAGTGCCCACCATGATGGAGGTTGGCGTCGCCAGACCCATGGCGCATGGGCAAGCGATAATCAGGACGGCGACGGCGTTGACCAGCGCGAAGGTGAGCGCGGGCGACGGGCCAAAATAGAGCCAGGCCGCAAAGGTCAGCGCTGCTACGGCGAAGACTGCCGGCACGAACCACATAGTCACCTTGTCGACCATCGCCTGGATGGGCAGCTTGGAGCCCTGAGCCTCTTCGACCATGCGGATGATCTGCGACTGAGAGCGGCGGTGCAAAATTAGTCCACGGTAGCGGCGGGATAGTCCCGCTTCGGGCGGCGTAAAAGTCGGCCACCTATCTTCCTTCTGCGACGCTTGCAGGAGGGTTGGGGATCTATACCGT
>NZ_JBTMWV010000035.1:0-21224 GCF_054489345.1 Devosia sp. A369
CACGGTATAGATCCCCAACCCTCCTGCAAGCGTCGCAGAAGGAAGATAGGTGGCCGACTTTTACGCCGCCCGAAGCGGGACTATCCCGCCGCTACCGTGGACTAATTTTGCACCGCCGCTCTCAGGCGATCACGGAACGGCTTGTTGACGATGCCAAGCTGGATTGGAGTTTTTGCGATACCGACAGCATGGCCATCGCCAAACCCGATGAGATGTCGGCTGAGGAGTTTAGCGACAAAGTGCAGCGGATCGCCGAGTGGTTCGAGGGGCTCAATCCCTATGATTTTGACGGTTCAATCCTCAAAGTCGAGGATGTGAATTACCACCCCACTGAGCCTCGCACACTGATGCCGTTGTTTTGCTGGGCCGTGTCGTCAAAACGTTATGCGCTGTTCAATCTCGACCGGCATAGTAAGCCGGTTTTGCGCAAGGCATCAGCACACGGGCTGGGCCATTTGCGTGCGCCCTACGATGCCAACACTCCCGCAATGGGCATCCCAGAACCAGAACTCGATCTGCTAAAGATTGGGGTGGAACTCTGGCAGCACGATCTCTGGTATCAGATCATCAGTGCAGCGCTTTTTGGGCAGCCAGATCAAGTTGACCTAGCCTTTCACCCGGCGCTCAATTTGCCTGCCATTAGCCGCTATGGGGCAACATCACCTCGTCTGTTAGCCTGGTTCAAACGGTACAACCAGAATCGGATCTACGCTGATCAGGTGAAGCCCTTCGGGTTCTTGCTAGCACTACTTGCAGGACAAATCGCTGCCGGGGAAGAAATCCTCCAGCAGAAACCGACGGGCAGGGAGCGATCGCCAAAGCCAATCAAGCCAATTGCGCCATTCAATCTTGACCCGGCAGTCGCTGCCTCGACGGCATTTGATCGGGAGACCGGAAACGCCATCCTGGCATCGGCTTTGAAAACCTATGCGCAAGCCATCGCGCAATATCATCTGCACCCGGAAGCCAAATTCTTGAACGGTGACTATGTCGATAAGGGCGCGACCAGACGCAGGCACGTAGTTTCCGTTGCCGTTCAACACATCGGGAAAGAGGCCAACAAATGGGAGGAGCAGTTCTTTGTCGGGTTGGATGACGACGCCTCACCAGACTACGGTCAGTCGCCAGAGCAGGTCGGGGCGATACGTGCAGAGCTCAGCACGCTAACCAGCCAGCTCGGCCGGGACGCCGTCGCCAAACAGCTCAAGATTTCCGTGCCAAAACTGACCACATGGCTACGGGGAAAGCCAAGTTCCAGAGGTGTCCAGACACAATCGATTTCCAAGGCTTTCCAGGCACTTCGGGATGCAGCGAGAGTTAAGGGCGAAGGTGATAAAAATGAGCTCACCGCAATAAAATCCAGTATCGCAGACATCGGGTTGCGTGCCACGGCTCGCTTGTATGGGCTTGATCCCTCGAATTTGAGGCGCAGAATGAAGGGAGGTTTCTAAAACTAGCGGGAAGCCGCTGGCCATCCAAAACAAAAGCCTTGCTGCCTACATATCCTAGAGAGATCCTTCCGCCTCCGATCCCATGGCGGGCCAATATGGCATCGAGATCAGCGGCATTGGCGGCAAGCGACCCCGTTCGAGAGCTTTGCAATCCGTTCGCAAACACCTGAAAGCTGCCGCTGAGCCCTGCAACAATGAAGTGCGACGTTCCGCTTAATGGGCGAACGCACGTCCATCAGAACCGGCTAGGGCGATGTTAACCGTGGAAGGCTACTCGCCAACCAGTCCGATCTCACGCCAATACGCGATTGAAAAGTCCATGAACTCCTTTACGCGCTGCGGCAGATCGCGGGTAAAGGGGTGCAGCATATGAATAAGCATGGATGGTGGTTTCGCCGCGGTGGAAAGCTCCAATAGCTGACCGTTTGCGACATCGTCTGCGGTCAAGAACCACGGTAGAATAGCCACTCCTGCACCGCCAATAGCTGCCTCCCGGGCTTGCAAGCCGTTGCTGACGGTGATCGAAGATGACCAGGTTAAAGAAAAGCCCTCGTCGGCGAGATCAGCAATTGGCGCAGTCACAGGCCCGAAAGCACTCTGGCCCGCGAAGCGGATCAATTCCAGTTCCAGGGCAGCAGCCGGCGATGCAAGCGTTCGTTGGCGGGCCATATATTCCGGCGCAACGTAGAACCCGGTCCTCACCGATCCCACCCTGCGGACCCGAAGAGTGGAGTCATCCAGCGTGCCGATTCGGATTGCGATGTCGGTATCTTCTTGCACGGGGTCGACCCGTCGATCGTCCACGGCAAATTCTACGGATACCGTTCGAAACTTTTGTCGAAATTCCACCAAAGCGGGCATGACCAAGCGGCCAGCTAAAAGCCCGGGAGCGTTGATGCGAAGGCGGCCCTTGATTCCGGCTCCCTCACCAGCAGCTTCGGCATCTGCCGCAGCCCATAGGTCTAGCAAGTGCTTCACTCGCTGATAGTAGTCGGCTCCGGCCTCGGTTAGTTTCAGACTACGAGTCGTCCTGTGGAGTAGCCGGGTGCCAAGGCGAGTCTCGAGCTCAGCGACCCCCTTGCTCACGGATGGCTGGGTTGTCGCTAACGTTCGTGCGGCAGCGGAGAAACTCCCTTCCTCCGCGACCCCTTTGAAAGCTTTGATCTGCGTGAGGTGATCCAAAGACATATTCCTTCTGAGAAAAAGACATATTCCTTCTGGGAATAAACGTTATACGATCTGTCGAGTATCGCCTCTAGACGTTTCCGGTATGCTTTGAACCTCATCGCAACGAGGAAGGACGCTCATGAACAAGAATTTCCTATTGGCCGCCGGGGTGGCGCTCGGTGTTAGCGCTGGCCTGATCAGTCAGGCTTTGGCGCAGGACATCACCATTGCAGCGGATGTATTCCCAGAGAACATCGCGTCCGCTGCCGATGGCAGCTTGCTCATCAGCAGCATAACCCAGGGTATCGTTTACCGCGTGGCTCCAGGAGCAACATCAGCTGAGCCATGGATTACTGACATCGGCCCAGCTGTGACCGGCGTATTCGCCCACGAAAACAACGTTTATGTTTGCTCCAACGGACCGTTCGGAGCGAACGAGCCCGGATTTTTCAAGGTTTACGACTTAGCCAATGGCGAAGAGACTGCGTCCTACGATTTCCCTGCCGGCGGCCTTTGCTCCGACGCAGCCGCTGCTCCAGATGGCACGATCTACGTCACTCAATTGGGCGCCGCTCCGGGTCGACTTTTCCAGCTTACAGCTACCGGGCTGGAAGAGGTGCTGGTGGACGATGCGATCGCTGGTTTGGACGGCTTAGCGTTCATCGGCGAAACGCTCTACGCCAACAACCTTCAAACCGGTGAGCTGTATCGCATAAATCTTGAAGCAGGCCCCGTGAGTTTTACACCTCTGACGTTGTCACAGCCTCTGGAGAGACCTGATGGCATGCGAACGGCTAAGGATGGGCAGTCCCTTTTGATTGCTGAAGCTCAGGGTAATCGCGTCGTTCAGGTGACAATAGACGGAGACTTGGCAAAGGTAACCGAAATCGCTGGTGATCTGGATGGCGGCCCAACTGGTGTCGCCCAAATTGGAGATACAGTTTACGTTGTCGAAGGGCACTTTTACGGCTTAAACCCAGATGCCGAGCGCACGCCTCCTGAGATGTTTACTGTCCGGCAGTTCCCTCTCCCCTAAGCGTCGGTCACGTTGAGCTGGACGGCCGCCGGTATCGCACGGCGGCCGGCAGGCTTGTCGCCCTCCGAGTATCGCCGGCGATTTCGGGCCTAATGCGTCCTCCGCTGGGACCAAGCGGCCTTAGATTTCCGACCCAATTCGCGCCACAACGCACTGCCTATTGCGTCGGCTATGTTGGGCTGTCATCCAAAACCGGACGGACCGGTACCCATCCCGAAGTGGCCGGAACCGCCCCCAAGCCGGACATTCGAGCCCTGACGGCGAATGATCGGAAGCTGCCATTCGGCAAGTCAGCCACTCCCGGCTAGATCAGGAGCAGACCGTTCTCTATCTTCCCGCGCCAGTGGCATCGGAATTCCTTTGGAGGGCCCAGTCGATAAGCGCTTCCATGGCAGGGCCAAGTGCCTTTCCAAGCTCGCTAAGGCCATATTCTACCTTCGGAGGCACCTCCGGGTAGGCAGTGCGCGTAACAATGCCGTCCTTTTCCAGTTCCTTGAGCTGCTGGATTAGCATCTTCTGGTTCACCCCTTCGACCCGACGCTCGAGTTCGGAAAACCGCAGTGGACCGTGCGCGGCGAACAGCTGACATATGATGATGATCTTCCATTTGCCCTCAATGGCGCTTAGGGCCTCGCCAATGGCGGAAGCCCAAACTTTCCGCTGCTCCGGGTTCTGGCAGTTCCAATCGTGCTCGGTCCGAATAATAGCCTCCAATGCTATACCCACCAAAAGGTGGGTACTTGCGATGCCGACCGCGTACTCCTACCTCGAAGAACACGCAACAACACCTAGGTATGAACATGAAAATCGGCATCTTTGGCACCGGCAATATTGGCGGCACCCTCGCACGCAAACTCGCGGCCAACGGCCACGATGTGCGGATTACCAAGTCTGATGGTGCAGAGAAGTTGAAGGGCTTCGCAGCCGAGATCGGTGCGACTGCTGTTGATGCTTACGGCGCCGTGGACGGGGCCGACCTCATCATTCTGTCCATTCCATTTCCAGCTATCGCCAGTTTGCCCAAGGACCTCTTTGACCACGTTCCTGCCACTGTGCCGGTGGTCGACACCGGCAACTACTACCCGGGGATGCGCGATCCTAAAATCGCGGAGATAGACGACGGGATGACCGAAAGCGTCTGGGTGTCGCAGCAGTTGGGTCGCCCCATCATCAAAGCGTTTAACAATATCCTTGCTGCTACCCTTGCCGATCTTGGTCGTCCGTCCGGATCGCCAGACCGCATCGCTGCAGCGGTCGCGGGAGACGATGCGGCTCAGAAGCGGATGGTAATGGGAATCGTGGATGAGGTTGGGCTAGAGCCGGTGGATGCCGGGTCGTTGGAAGAAAGCTGGCGCCAGGAGCCCTCCACACCGGCCTACTGCTGTGATTGGAATGCAAACGAAATGGATGAGGCGTTGGCCGCGGCGGTTAGGGGTGAAGCTGCCGCAAAGCGGGACCGAATGATGGAGCAGTATTCCGCCCTAGGCCCCGACATAACCCACGATCAGATGGTCGCCTCGAACCGGAAAGTGAACGCGGGCAAGTAACCTGTGGCGGGTAAGCCTGACGCGAACCCGCCACCGTAGACAGGCATGATCCCGTTCGGAGAACGCCAGCTATCGCAATGCTGACAAAGAACCCATGTCCGTGAGCGGGCGTTGATCTGCCAAACGGGTCAACATATCAACGTCCGCTTACCCTCCTGGACCGAAAAAGCCGCCGGCCCGCAATCCACCCCATATTGGACATCGCGGGTACGACTTGGTGGCCAGCTTTCAGCATATCACAGTGCTGACTAGAATAACCGATATGGGTCGCAAGCTGAAATGCTGAACACGAGAATATGCAACGGACCACCCCGACCTTCTCATGTTCTACGAGTTAAGCCAGTCGAATGGCCCAATCCTCGATAGGAACTATGAGGGGGGAGTGAAGGCCTCACATGCTGTGGTCATGGAGGTACAATATTTCCGATATCACTATACCCCCTCCCCGCAAGGGGGAGGGTGAACCCGGTGGGTGGGGTGAAGGCGAGGTCGTCCTCAGTCCATCCGGCGGCGCCGGCTGCCGCGACTGACCACGATGGAAATCAGCACCCCGGCCAGCAGCGCGATCAGCAGGGGCCAGTAGCGCAATTGTGAAAACAGCGTGCTGGCCAGCCGCTGATGCGGGCGGACGTCGAGGGCGGCCATTTGCTGGGGCGGCAGGGCAGCGGTGATGCGGCCGAGCGGGTCGGTGGCGAAGGTCAGGCCGGAATTGGCGGCGCGGATCAGGCTCATGCCCTCTTCGACGGCGCGTACGCGAGCATGGTGGGCATGCTGGGCCGGGCCGATGGAGCCGTCGAACCAGGCATCATTGGTGATGTTGAAGAGGAATTGCGCGCCCGCCGTGTCGCCCAGATCGCCGGAAAACAGGATTTCGTAGCAGATCAACGCGAGGAAGGCCGGCGTGGCCGGCAGGCTCATCAACCGCCGGCGCGCATCGCCATGGCCCCAGCCCTCGGCGCCGGGCACGAACTGCTTGATGCCGAAGCGGGAGAACAGCTCGGCAAAGGGCAGAAATTCGCCGAAGGGCACGAGGTGGCTTTTGTCATAGCTGGCGATGATTTCGCCATTGGTGTCGATAGCCAGCAGGGCGTTGAAGGGCGGGCCGGAGGCCGTGCTGGCGCCGGGCTCATATTGCTGGCGCGGCGCGCCGGCCAGCAGGGTGGTGGTTTCGGGCAGCAGCCTGGCGATACGGGCCAGCGCCTCGGGATAGGTGGAGAGGAAAAACGGCAGGCTCGATTCGGGCCAGACCAGATGGGTGATATCGGCGAGCCCCTGATCGGCTGGGTCCATGCGCATGTCGCTCAGCATCAGCAGCCGGTCGATCAGCGCCACCGGGTCGGCATTGCCCCAATCGGCATGTTCATAAACCAGCGGCTGCACCAGCCGCAGCGCGATATCGCTGCGCTCCGTGGCAATGGTACCGGCAAGCCGATTATGGCCATAGCCGAGCTGCAGGGCGATTAGGGTGAGCCCGATAAACAGCGGCAGCAGGCGCCGGCTGAGGCTGCGATCATCGGCCGGCCAGATCAGCGCCGGCAGCATGGCCAGCACAGCCGCGAGCAAAGTCAGCCCATAAATGCCGATCAGCGCGCTGAGCTGCATCATCTCGTCGGTCGGGGTCAGCGCATAGCCGAGCAGATCGAAGGGAAAGCCGGTCAGCACATGGCCGCGCAGCCATTCGGCGATGGTGAGGAATGTGGCGAGGGTGACGATGCGCCAGGGGCCATGCGACCAGAACAGCTGCGCCACGGCACTGGCAAACCCCCAGAACAGGGCGATCAGCGCCGCCAGCGCCAGAATGGCGAAGGGCATGATGGCCAGCATGATGCCGCCATCGACAAAGAAGGCCGCGCCCAGCCAGTGGAAGGCGACGGTGAAATAGCCCCAGCCAAAGGCAAAGCCGATGGTAAAGCCCGGGCCGAACAGACGGCGCCAGCCGCGCTGTCGCTCGGCGCCATCGAGGCACCAGACCCAGATGGGAAAGCTGATGAACAGCGCCGGCAGGATGAACAGCGGTGGCACCGACAGGCCGGCAACGGCCCCGGCCAGCACCAGCAGCAGGAAGCGGCGCCAGCCATGGCTCAGCATGGCGGTCTCGGCCAGCCAGGTCATCGTGGGGCTTTCGGCGAATCAGGGCGCATGGGGCAAAATCGCTGTCCGGGGAGAGGGCGTCAAGGCGGTGGACTTGGTCGTTTGCGCGGTTTAGGAATTCGCCGAGGCATCGCAGACCCCTCACCCTGAGTTTCTGCTGAACGCAGAAACTCGGTCCCTCTCCCGCAAGGGGCGAGGGAGGCACCGTGTCAGCTCATTCTCTGAGCCCCCCTTCTCCCCTTGCGGGAGAAGGTGCCCGTAGGGCGGATGAGGGGTAGTGTGTGCACCAATGATCCTGCCCATCACTCTCGCCATCGACACCGCCGCGCCGCGTCTGCAACTGGGATTGTTGCTGGGCGATGGGCGCGTGGATGTGTCGGTCGATGATTTGGCCACCGGCCATGCCGAACTGATCTTTGAGCGCATCGCAACGCTGCTGGTGCGCCATGGGCTGGGCTATGCCGATTTGCAGCGCGTGGTGACGACGACGGGGCCGGGCTCGTTCACCGGGCTGCGCATCGGGCTGTCGGCGGCGCGCGGCATCGGGCTGGCGCGGGGCATTCCGGTGGTTGGGGTGTCGAGTCTGGTGGCGCTGTCGCTAGCGGCAGAGGGGGCGTCTACCGTGCTGCTCGATGCGCGACGCGGCGAGGCCTATGTGCAGAATTTCACCGCGCCGGGCGTGGCGCTGAGCGCGGGCGCGCTGTTGGCGATGGACGAGGCGCGGGCGGCCATTCAGTCGGGCGCAGCACTGCTCGAAACCCCATTTGTCGATATTGCCTTGCTGGCGGGGTTTGGTGCGAGCCTCGACCCAGTCAGCCATCCGCCCGAGCCGAACTATATCCGCGATGCCGATGCCAAGCCGCAGAGTGCGGCGCGCATTGCGAGGCTTGGGGCATGATCAAATTGTGGATGGCCCCGGCGGGGCTGCATATCGAGCCGGGTCGCATGGGGGACGCCAAGGAGCTGGCGCGCATTCATGCGCAGGGGTTTTATCGCGGCTGGCCGAGCGGAGAATTCGAGAGCTTTCTCGCTGACGCGGCAACGCCGGTCTATGTCGCCTGCGACGCCAGGCGGCGCATTGCCGGCTTTGCCCTGATCCGGGTGGTGGCCGACGAGGCCGAATTGCTGACCATCGCCGTCGATCCCAAATTTCGCGGCAAGCGCGTCGGCCAGGCGCTGCTGGCGGCGGTGTTCAACGATTTGCTGCTCAGCCCGGCGCGGCGGATGTTTTTGGAAGTCAGCGAGGAGAATGCGGCGGCGATCAAGCTGTATCAGCGCGAGGGCTTTGCCACCATTTCCAGCCGCAAGGGCTACTATCCCAAAGCCGATGGGTCGCAGGCCACCGCGCTTGTCATGGCGCGCGATCTTGGGTAACCCGGTCGCTCAAGGCAACCCGCAGGGAGGTGCAGCGTGAGCAGGAGCCAGACTGACCCGACGCTGGAAGAGGCCTGCGTTGCCCGGGGCATGCGCATGACCGAGCAGCGCCGCGTCATCGCCCAGGTGATCGAAGCGGCTTCCGATCATCCCGATGTCGAAGAGCTGTATCGCCGCGCCTCGGCGATTGATGATCGCATCTCGCTGTCCACCGTCTATCGCACCGTCAACCTCTTCGAGGAGGCGGGGCTGGTGACCAAGCATGACTTCAAGGATGGCCGGGCGCGCTTCGAGCTGATCCCCGACGAGCATCACGACCATCTGATCGATATCCGCAGCGGCGCCGTCATTGAATTCCGCAATGAGGAAATCGAGGCGATTCAGGAGGTCATCGCCAAGCGGCTGGGCTATCGCCTGGTTGACCACCGGCTCGAACTCTATGCCGTGCCCATCGAAAGCCCCGACACGACCAAAAAATGATCGTCCGCCTGCTGCCGGCCGAAGCCTAAAATTTTAGGCGGTAAGGCTAATGCCGGCTTTGCTTTGGCGGTTAATGTTTTGTTAGCTATGACTGCTGGCAAGGCGGAGGCGGCTATGGCTTGGGAATTGCTGGCAATGTGGGCGATCGTCATCGCGACACTGGTCTGGTTTGTGCGCGACGAGCGGCGGGTGCGGGCCGAGGCCGAACTGGAGCGCTCGGCGCGCTATTACGCCCATGCCCCCAAATACCGCCATATCCGGGTGGAACAGCCCCCGGCGCCGCCGCAGCGCCGCCCCGGTGGCTTGAGCGCTCAGCAGCGCGCCTTCATGGCGGCGCTGGCCACGGCTAAGGCGCCGGCGGCTCGGCCAGACTCGATTTCAGCCGGGCAATGATGGCGGCGGCCTTGAGCATCAGGGCCATGTCGATATCGGAATCGCTGGCGCCATCGGCCACATCGGCCCATACCGGAATCGCCAATTCATGGGTTTGGTCCTGCCCGCCCAGGGTTTCGGACAGCACCGCCCGGACGTGACCGGTCATGCGGCCAGCCAGGCGCGGATGGGCCTGCTTGTCACGCACGGCGATGTCGATGAGCTGCAATGTCATTTTGGCTCCTGAGGAGCCCCCGCCAAAACGCTAGTCCGGCTTGGTTCCCAAGGGGTTAACGCCTGCGAAGGAACAGGGTTTCTCCACGGCCGATAATGGGGTTGGCGGCTAGACCTTGACCGCGTGCTCGACCCGGCCAGATTCGCCGAAAATCTGCACATAGCGGGCGATCTCTTCCGGCGTGCCGGTGGCCTTGGCCGGGTTGTCGCTGAGCTTGACCGCCGGGCGGCCATTGGCTTCGCTGACCTTGGCGACGATGGAAATCGGCTCCAGCCCCGGATTGCGGCCATCGGGGGCGCAGCCCTCGAAGTCATTGGTGAGATTGGTGCCCCAGCCAAAAGCCATGCGCACCTTGCCGTCGAAATGCAGATAGGCCTCTTCGATCATGTCGACATCGAGCCCGTCCGAGAAGATCAGCAGCTTGTCGCGCGGATCGCGGCCGCGTTCCTTCCACCAGGCGATGATGCGTTCGCCGCCCGCAATCGCCGGGGCACTATCGGGGCGGAAGCCGGTCCAGTCGGCCACCCAGTCGGGCGCATCGCGCAAGAAGGCGTCGGTGCCGAAGGCGTCGGGCAGGACGATCTTGAGATTGCCACCATAATAGCTCTCCCAATCCTGCAGCACCTGATAGGGCGCGGCGCGTAGCGCGTCGTCGGTTGTGGCCAAGGCCGCCAGCACCATGGGCAGCTCATGGGCATTGGTGCCCAGCGCCTCAAGGTCATTATCCATCGCCAGCTTGACGTTGGAGGTGCCGGTGAAAGCGTCGCCGATGCCTTCCTTGAGCGCTTCGACGCACCAGCGCTGCCACAGGAAGGAATGGCGGCGGCGGGTGCCGAAATCGGAAATTTTCAGCTCGGGCAGCTTTTGCAGGCGCTCGACCTTGCCCCACATCTTGGCCTTGGCGCGGGCATAGAGCACGTCGAGCGCAAAGGGGCCGTAATGCTTCATCGCGGCGCGCGAACGCAGCTCGTTGATGATCGCCAAAGCGGGGATTTCCCACATCGCGGTTTCCAGCCATAGGCCGGGAAATTCCAGCACGAACTGGCCGTCGCGCTGTTCCAGCGAATATTCGGGTAGGCGGAAATCTTCCAGCCGCTTGAGGAAGGCCGGGGTGAAAATCTGCTTGCTGCCGTAAAAGCTGTTACCGGCCAGCCAGATCATTTCCTTCTTGGAAAAGCGCAAAGTGCGGGCATGGTCGAGCTGGGCACGCAACTCGTCAATGTCGATCTCATCGGCCAGCCGCACCGATTTGGTGCGGTTGATCAGCGAGAAGGTGGCGTTGACCTTGGGATAGAGCCCCCAGATCATCTGCAGCATCAGGAGCTTATAGAAGTCGGTATCGAGCAGGCTGCGCACGATGGGGTCGAGCTTCCAAGTGTGGTTATACACCCGCCGGGCAATGTCGGTATAGGTCGCCATGGGGTCTCTCCACTCTGCGGCTTGGCTTTTAGCCTGCGGGGCAGGGGTTTGGAAGAGACTGCGAAAGAGTTCGGTGGCACGTAGGGGGCACGCCCTCGTGGTTCGAGGCTCGGCAAGGGCCTCGCACCTCACCATGAGGGTGCAATTTGGCACTGGAGCGAGCCCCACCCTCGATGTCACCCCGGCCTTGAGCCGGGGCCCATCCTGAGATGGTGCCGGTGAATGGATCTCAGGATGGATCCCGGCTCAAGGCCGGGATGACACCGTGTTTTTTGGGGCCACAAGGCCAGCGCCTAGGCGCCCAGTTGGAACGCTTCGAACCGCCCCAGCGCCGCGTCGATGGCGGCCTTGCCCTCGACGCCGACATCCTCGAACCAGCTCGCCTGCTGGATCAGCAATTTTCCTTTGCCGCGGTCGGTCTTGAGATCGAAGGCTGCGACGATGCGGTCGCCCAGCAGCACCGGCAGGGCGAAATAGCCGAGCTGGCGCTTGGCCGCCGGTAGATAGGCTTCGAACAGATGATCATAATCGAAGAACAGTTTCAGCCGTTTGCGCTGGATGATCAGCGGATCGAAGGGCGACAGGATATGCACCAGATTGGGCGGCTCGCCCGCCGCTGCATCGAGCGTTTCGGGGCTGGCCCAATGCTGCACCTTGTCATTGCCGGCGATGGTGAGTGGCACCAGCAGCTTGCGGCGCACGCGGCTCTCGATCAGGTCCTTCATTGCCGGTTTGCGCGGCGCGTCGAGATGGCAGATGGAATCGAGGCTGACGATGCCCTGGCTGCGCAGCGCGCGATCCAGCAGATAGGCGGTGACCTGCCGTTCAGTGGCCGGCTTTGGCACCTTGCTCCAGCCGAAATGGCGGGCGGTGAGATCATAGGTTTTGAGCATGCCCTGCCGCGCCGCGATGGTGACCAGACCCTGATAGAACATCATCTCCAGCACGCGCTTGCTCGGCTTGCGGCTGGCCCAGGGATGGTTCTTGTCGACCAGCACATCGTCGCCAATGTCGCGGATCGACAGCGGTCCTTCGGCGCGCAATCGGGCCAGCATGGTCTTGCTCTCGGCTGGCGTGACCGAGCCGAACCAGCGCCCGGGATTGGCGCGATGCTGCTGCATCGCCGGCAGGAAATACGGCAGTTCGGCGCTGGGGACGTAGCTCAGCGCGTGGGTCCAATATTCGAATACCGATTTGTCGGTGGATTGGGCGCTGCTCAGGTCGCCGCGGCGATAATTCGGAATGCGCGACCACAGGATGTGGTGGTGGCAGCGCTCGATGACGTTGATGGTGTCGATCTGCACATAGCCCAGATGCGCGATGGCAGCGGGCGTGGCCGCCGGCGTGTCGCCGAAGGGCGCCAGACTGTCGAGCTTTTGCGCCCGGAGCCAGAGGTGGCGGGCGCGGGTCTGGTCGAGCATGAGGGGGGCTTTGGGCAAGGTCCTATCCGAATCTGGCGGAGGGCCAGCATGAGCGGCGGCGCGCCCCGGCGTCAATCATGCGGCGTGCGGAACCAGCCCCCTTCGATCAGCGCCCGCTCGCCGTGACGGCTGAGCTTCTGCCGCAAGGCGGCCAGCTCGGTCGGGGTCCAGCCGGTGGGTGCGGTGACCTGCACCCAGGCGTCGAAATAATCTTCCGGGGCATAGACGTGGCCAAAGCCGATCGGCGCGGTCTGGGCCAGCGCCATATCCAGCGCCAGTTGCAGGAAGGTGACCACCGGATACCAGTCGAGCAGCGGCGACACGCCTTCGGCGCGCGGGCCGCTCAGCCAGACCGGCGCCCGCCACAGCATGGCGGGCTCAAAGAACACGATGGGGTCGCTGGGATATTGCAGATAGACCGTGCGCAACGGCCCCCAGGGATGGGGATCTGCCATCAGATCGCCGCCGCCATTGGAAAAGCGCACGATGGAATCATCGCCCACTTCGGGCCGCCACCAGGACGAGCCCGGATTGCGGTTGACGGTGGCGGCGCGCCACGAGGCGGTGGCAAACGGCGTGCCGACAAACAGCGCTCCGTCGAAGGGATCGGCGAGGATGTCGTAGAGCGTGCTGGAGGCCGCCGAGCTATAGGCGCCAAGGCTCAGCCCGTGCAGATAAAGCCGTGGCCGGCTCTCCTTGGGCATGGCGGTCCAGCGGTGATAGACGGCGGTGAACAAGGCGCGCGCGGTTTCCACCCCCACATCGGGTTCCGACACCAGCGACAGCCAGCTGGTGAGATAGGAATATTGCACCGCCACGGTGGCGACATCGCCGCCATGCAGGAATTCCAGCGTATCGATAGCGGCGGGCTCCACCCAGCCGGTGCCGACCGGCATCACCAGCACCAGCACCGAACGGTCGAAGGCCCCGACGCGATCCATTTCCTTCAGCGCCAATGCGGCCCGCTGTTCGGCGGTCTCGGCCGAGCGCAGCCCGACATAGACCCGGAGCGGCTCGATGGCCGGGCGGCCGGTCATGGCGGCGATTTCTTCGGTGGTCGGCCCCGATTGCACATAGATGCGGGCGTCGAGCCCAATCGTGTCCCAAGGGATGAAAGACGGGGCGCTGCCCGAGCGCAGCGGATCGATCGGGGCCACGGCATAGCTGCCGGCCAGCCGGTCGAGATTGCCGTAGAAGCGGTCGGCGGCATAAAGCGCACCCCGCGCCACCACGCCCTGGCCCAGCGTCATCGCCAGCAGCCCGACCAGCAGAATCGCCCCAGTCAGCGCCACCCGGCGTGGAATGATGCGATTGAGCCAGCCGGAAACCAGCCGCACCCCTTGCACCAGCAGCGTGCCCAGCCCGATCAGCAGGCCGGCCGGCAACACGGCAATCGCCGCCACCAGCAGCGGCTGGCTGGCTTCGACCGGCGGCACGCCCATGGCGGCGCGAATCGAATTCTGCCAGCCGGTGGAGAACCACAGAAAGACGATGGCCAGCCCCAGGCAGGCCAGTGCGGCGATGCGGCCGATCCATTGCGCCAGCTTGGGGCTGGACCAGCGCAGTTCGAGATAATCCCACAGCCATTCGAGAAACACCCCGATGCCATAGCCGGCGGCAAAGGTGCAGCCGCATAAAATGCCCTGGGTGAGGAAATGGCGGGGAATCAGCGATGGCGTGAGGGCCAGGGCGAAAAACAGCAGGCCGAGCAGCCAGCCGCCGGTGGAGACGCGGTCGAGCTGCTGCCCCGCGGCGTAGCGGACCTGCCGGACCTGGGGCGCCCCGATCATGCGCCCACCATGCTGCGGGCCAGCACAATGGCCGCCCACACCGCGCCAATGGCGATGGCCAGGCCCAGCAGCGCAATGGCGCCGCCCAGCAGCACCCCCAGCCCGTCGCGATTGATGCGCGATACGCAAATGACGGCAATGCCGGTATTGGGCACGGCATTGATGAAGGGAATCGGCAACACCATCGGCAGGCTGATCAGCAGGATGAAGATCCCGGTCAGCCATTCCGAGCGTGGGCCGGTGAGCAGGCCCAGCCGCTGCCGCGAAATCCGGCCGATCAACCCGGCCAGCCATTGCAGCTGGCGAATCATCCGGCCCAGCAGCGCCTGCGGCAGTCGCCGCCGCCCGACCCAGCCGCCGGCCTGCAGCGGCTTGCCCAGCAGCATGGCGAGGGTGGTGCCGATGATGGCCAGCGCCAGCGTGCCGCCATAGCCCGGCGGTCCCGGCAGCATGTTGAGCACGCTGAGCACCAGGATGACCATGGGATAGGAGGCATGGCCAAGGGTTTCGATCAGACTGCCGGCGGTCAGCCCCTCAGCCTGCCTGATTCGTTCGGCAATCGCGGCGATGCGCACTTCTACGGGAGACACGGGACCTGCTGGGTGATGGCATTTGGCGCAACCTTAGCGACCCTAGCCCCCGAAGAACAACGTTTCACGATGTTTTTGACAGAGCCGGACGCATCAGAGCCAGGCGACGCGGCCGGTGGTGATGTCATGCATGGCCGCCACGATCGACAAATTCCCGCTATCGACCAGATTTTGCAGGATCGGGCTGCGCTGGGTCAGACTCGCGGCGGTCAGCCTGGCATTGGCCTCGGCCACCTTTTGCACCAGGCCGGCATTTTTGGAGCTGCGCTCGCCATCGGCCGCATCAATGCTCGCCAGCGCCGGAGCGAGATTGTCCAGCATGGCGGTGATGTTGCCGAGCTTGACGCCGTCCACCGCGCTGCGAATGGCGCCGCAGCCATTGTGCCCGAGCACGATGATCGCCTTGGCGCCGGCCACTTCGGTGGCATATTCGAGACTGCCCAGGATATCGACATTGGCGAAATTGCCGGCCACCCGGGCGCAGAACACGTCGCCGATGCGCTGATCGAAGACGAATTCCGGCGGCACGCGAGAATCGATGCAGCCGACAATGGCGGCAAACGGGGCTTGATGGGTGGCGGTCTCGTGCACCTGCTGCAGCAAATTGCAATTGATGGTGTGGCCGCCGACAAACCGCTCATTGCCGGCCCGGAGCAAGTCCAGCGCCGCGCCGGGCGACAGCTCATGCTGCCGCTGTGGGGTGAAGACCGCACATTCGGTGCCATTGGCCAGCACGGCCGTTGAAGCCGACAGCGCGCCCAGCAGGCCCCCACAAAATCCTCTCCGCGTCAGCACTGCGTCGTCCCCCCGAACCGATTTGGTCGCGCAGAGGAAGCACAAAAAGGCTGAACAACCCGTGAAGGCCGTAGCTGCAGTCTGGGAAGGGAGTGTCGCCCGGGGGCGAATAATCTCAATGCAAAATCGAGGCGGAAATGGTGGAGCCTAGAGGGCACTAACATAGGTGACCAAATTTCCCTTGCAGTTCAATAATGTAACGGTCTATCAGTGGGTTAGTGGTACGTCAATGGGGTACGTACTGGGGTACGCAAGGCGGATTTCATGGCTAGATCGGCAGCAAACGACAAGCAATATCTGGAGCTGCATAGGGGAAGGTGGCGGGTGACTGTGTCTGTCCCCCGGCATCTCCACGACGCGCTGGGAACGCGCCTCAAGCAGCAGCTCCCCACCGATAGTCTGACCATCGCTAATCAGTTGAAGTGGTCGATTGTGAACGATTTCCGCGCCCTGATCGCCAAGGGCACGGGAGGTGGTTCGGACCTCACCACATTGGCTGAAGAATTTAAGCGCCAGCGCCACAACGCGCGGACTGATGAGGAGCTAGAAGCGATTGATGAGGGGTTGTCAGTCGCCCTGGAAGCGGTGTTGGGCAGGGCCGCTGGCATTGACCGCGACCCCGAGACTGGGGAGGAGAGCCCGCGCTATGCTCCTGAGAAGGTCAAGCAGGCCGAACAGTTCGTCAAGGTGGTGGCGGGCAAGGCCACACCAATCGACCGCTTCCATCCCCAGTACATGGCCCAGTTGACGGTTAAGCCGCGCACTCAGGGCGACGACACGCGGGCCTTGGCTTTGCTCAAGCGGTGGTGTGGCGATGAGGGGGTGGACTTCCTGCTACAGTCTTTCTCCAACAAGAAGGCGGCGGTCCGCTTCTCGGATGGGTTGCAAGTCCTGGAGCCCAAACTCTCCCCGGTGACGTTGAACAAGTACCTGAGGCGGTTGTCCCGGTACTGGCAATGGCTGGAGAAGCGGGAAGAGGTGCCGCTTGATGTATGGCAGGGCGTGGCCCTAGCGGTGCCTCCCACGCCGCACGGTGAGGGCGAGCGTCCATTCACTGATGACGAGGTGTTGAAGCTGCTCAATGGGGATGCTCCCCAGGAGATGCATGACATCATGCGCATTGCCGCGCTAACAGGATGCCGCTTGGACCCCATCGTCTGCCTTCGGGTAAAAGACTGCCGCCCCGATGGTGTGTTCGTCTTCAAGCCCCAAAAGAAGGAAAAGGCCGAACGGCTTTGCCCCATCCATCCCGACCTGGAAGAGATCGTGGCCAGGCGCACTGAGGGCAGGGGGCCGGATGAGCCACTATTCCCTGAGTGGCCGGGAGCAAAGAACTCCAGCACCAAGCGGGAGCGGTCATTTGATACCTCAACCGACTTCACGAAGTATCGACGGGCAGTCGGGGTTGCTCATGTGATCGAGGGTCGCAGGCGATCTTTGGTCAACTTCCACTCATTCCGGCGCTGGTTTGTGACGAAGGCCGAACAGGCAGGGCAGCCAGAGAGTACCATCGCCGTTGTGGTGGGTCACAAGCGGTCGGGGATGACGCTGGGGGTGTACTCAGCAGGCCCACTCATCGAACAGGCTAGGGCGTGTGTTGAGGCGGTGCAGTTGCCGCTACCGAAGCTGGGCATCTCGTAACGCATGACTTGGCCCTTAGCCTTCAATGGTCAGGTCTAGCGTTCAAGCTCATCACTCCAGCCCTTGGCCCAGAAGAGCCCGATAATCGCTCCCTTGCTCGATGGAAGAATGGCCAGCGGGACGATAATGGAGAGCGGCACGAGGACGTAGAGATAGACCAGCGGGCTACCATGCCCGTCGAGTTCCATCCCAAGCATCACAAACCCGATGATGTGAACCATCAGCGTGATGACCACCAAGGGCAGAAGCAGCCCCGCCTTGTAGGTGGCAAGCGGCTCCTCGCAGGCGGGGCACTGGTCAACCTGTTCGATATAGTGATGGAAAAGCCATGCCTCACCGCAGCGAGGGCACTTGCACCGCATACCGCGCCAGATCGCTGGCCATGCCGCATGACGTGTCGGTTCGCTATTTGCTGTCATCGCCTTGCTCCGCCCAGCACCAACCCGACCAGGGGCCAGCGCACCCGTAAAGAGCGCATAAGGCTTTGCTGAAAGCTAGGCTTTAGGAGTGTTGCAGACGGGATTGGCTGAGTCATCGGCCAAATATAGCAGCTCGGTGGCGGGTTGGCCTTGGTGGCCTCATGCTGGGCCTGTGCTGATACCGCCCTGTGGACAATTGCCATATCCCCTCCGGGGGGATAGGTTCTGAACAATGAGCCACATCAATGACCCACAAATCCACTCCCGCCTGCGCCGAGCAGAGGGGCACCTCAGCACAGTCGTCAAGATGGTAGCAGAGGGCAAAGATGGCCTCGCCATTGCCCAGCAAATGCAGGCTGTCATCAAGGCCCTGGAGAAGGCCAAGCAGCTCATCATCATCGACCATATCGACCATCACCTCAGTGACGGCAGTGATGCGCTGTCTCCAGAAGTGAAGGACAAGCTGGCCGTGTTCCGCGAAATCACGAAGTACCTATAGGACACCAAGATGGCATTCGAGACGGCCACAGCCGGGCAGCACAGCCACGTCTTTCTGGGCGATGATCACGACCGCAATGCGCGTCGAACGTGGTGGGTCATTGCCCTTACCGCCGCGATGATGCTTGCGGAGATCGCAGCCGGTGCCGCGTTCGGTTCGCTGGCGTTGCTCGCTGACGGTTTCCACATGGCCACTCACGCGGGTGCTCTAACAATCGCAGCCGTGGCCTACATGTACGCTCGCCGCCATGCCAATGATGAACGCTTCACCTTTGGCACGGGCAAACTCGGTGAGCTGGCTGGCTACACCAGCGCGGTCATTCTGGCAGTCGTCGCCGTGATGATCGGATTTGAGTGCATCGTCCGGCTGACCAATCCCACGACCATACGCTTTGATGAAGCAATCGCGGTCGCGGTGGTTGGGCTGCTGGTGAACATCGCCAGCGTCTTTCTGTTGCATGACAGCGGTCATAGCCATGATCACGGCCACAGCCACGCGCACGGCCACGCAGGCCACAGCCATGAGAGCGATGCCCATGCCCATGACGATCACCACCATGATCACCCACATGACGTTTCGACCAGTGCGGCCAAGACGGCCACAACCGACTTCAACCTGCGAGCAGCCTATTTCCACGTCCTTGCAGATGCGCTGACATCGGTGCTGGCCATCGTGGGGCTGGTCGCGGGCCGGAACTTCGGTTGGCTATGGATGGACCCAGCAGTTGGTTTGCTCGGCTCCATCGTGATTGCTCGCTGGTCATGGCAGCTCCTCAAGGGGGCAGGCGCGGTACTGCTAGACAGAGTTCCCAATGACGGGACCGCAGATCAAGTGCGAAGCATCCTGGAGCTGGGCTCCGACGAGGTATCTGACTTGCATCTGTGGCGGGTTGGACCGGGCCACTTGGCGCTCATCGTCTCGGTGATAAGCGAGAACCCGCGCCCCGCTGCTTGGTACAAGGCCAAGCTCGCGCCCATCAGTGAACTCTCGCACATCACGGTTGAGGTTCTGCGGCGATAGCTTCCGGCCCGGTTGCGATCTGGTGGTGTGGCTGGCAGCTCTAGTCCGCCCGAGAATGGGAGCTAAGCTGCCAAGCCCATTCCCTTCCAAACGGACGGGGCAAGCATCGACCCTATCGGCTAGTCTGGAGGTTCGGATGTGAAGGCGAAGTGATTATGACCAAAATGAAATGGGCCACAGGCGGGCTAAAAGCGGCGCTGCCAATCTTAATGCTAACCGCCTGCACCCCAGAAGCGGCCAACGCGCCCCCAGCTATCGAGACTGCGGCGGTGGCTGTCGGCACTGTAGTGACCAAAGCTGGGGTCTATATTCTAAAGCCGACAAGTTGCGGCTTCCACCACGAGGACGGTTTCGATGACATCGAGATCAGCGGGCCGGGCACGGCTCCAGACGGTGAGAAAATCTTCTTTGAGCTGTCCTCAACCGCCAATGAGATGACCATGGCGCTGGGCGCTGATGGCCCTTTTGACACGGTTGAGCGGCGGGTAAAGGCAGGACGTTTCGTATCGGAGGAGTTTCGCCTAGAGGTCTCAGGCAAAACCGTCTCGGCGTCCGGCATGGTGCTGGTGGACCAGAATGGCGAGCGCATTGATAGCAACGCGGCTCTCGCCGTTGAATGCGGGATATGAGCAGGCCGATGGAGAAACGACGCCTATAGCGGTCCCGTGGCGTGTCGGGGAGGTTGAAAACCAATAGAGCGCCCCACCTAACAGGCACGCTCACCCACGCTTTGCCGTCCCCAGCTTTCTTTTCACCTGGCCTACGCTGTGACCGCCTCACCCATCACCCGATACACCGTTGAGCGGGCCACATTGAACCGCTTGGCAACGGCCATAGGCTTGTCCCCAGCAGCCAAAGCCGCGCGGATAGCCTCACCATCCACCGTCACAGGGCGACCCTTATAGCGCCCCTCAGTCTTCGCCTTGGCAATCCCTTCGGCCTGCCGTTCCTTCCTCAGGTCCGTCTCAAACTCGGCAATGGCCCCAAGCATGTTGAACATGAGCCGCCCCATGGGCGTGGTGGTGTCGATGTTCTGTTCGGTGGCAATGAGGTCCACCCCCTTGGCCTCCAGCTCCTTGCTGATGGCGTGAAGGTCAGACACTGAGCGCGCTAGGCGGTCCAGGCGGGTTACCATCAGCACATCACCCTTACGGGCGAACTTGATGGCCTCAGCCAGCTTTGGCCGACCATCCCGGCTGGTGCCGCTGGCCTTCTCAATGAACACCTCATCGGCACCGTGACGATTGAGGATGTCCACCTGGGCGGTTTCATTCTGGCCGGTGGAGGAGACGCGAGCGTAAGCAATCTTCATAGTGGAGGTGTCCGATAAATATCTAAGGCCATATCGGAATAGTGTCTGATAAATAGGAAGTCAATTCATATCGGACACATCGACTGGACTTCTAGCCGTCCGCCATGGGTATACCTTTTAGGACAGCCGTGAAGCGTATTGACCAAACCGCTGGCGTGCTGCGACATCAGGGGATGCAAAACACCAATGAAGCCCAGCGCTTCCTCGAAAGCCTGCACCGCTACGACCTGGCCAAGCTCTTGAGCCATTGCCACCACGAGGTGAGGAAGGTGCGCAGCAATGGGGGCTTTCGGGGCTCCAGCGCCAGCTACACGTTCGTTGTGGTCGCGCCGGTGCCCATTTCGGATGCTCTCCAGGGTCTAGCGCAGCACGATAAGCAGCGCATAGGTGAGGCGCTGACCACCGGTAATCCTGACAGTTGGGAAGTCTTCGAGGCTTCCGACTGAATAGCCCCTAGATTTGTAGACGCCTTCCTTCCTAATTTTGAGGCAAGGAGGCCTACATGGGCAAAGCCAATTTCAGCGACGATTTCAAGCGGGACGCGGTTCGTCAGATCACCGAGCGG
>NZ_JBTMWV010000036.1:0-19609 GCF_054489345.1 Devosia sp. A369
TCAAAAATCGCACGCGCACATGAGACCCCCGCTCGGGCTATGCCCTCCCGGCGGTCTCATGCGCGCGCCAAAGGTGGCCTGGTCTTGCTCCGCCTAATGGCCGGATTTTACTCCGCCGTTGACACAGTCGGTACCAGACAAGCGGAAGGGTTTAGCGATCATCTGACCGCGCGCTGCCGATGGTGGCAAGGCGTTTCCGACATGGGGTCGCCTGTCTGCATTCCGGTTGTTCCTGCGACGGGCACGTCCATTCGCGTCCTCGATGTGGCTGGTCTGACCGAAGGCCGAACTCGCTGCGCTCGATCTCGCTCTTATCCCCGCAACAACCGGTCTCGACTTTCATCCCCTGCCGGCTGCGCCGTCATTCCTCGCGGGGCAAGAAAGCCTTTCCCGGCCGCCCTCCATTGCATTTCGGCCCTTTGGGTGCGGGTCGAACGCCTCCGGTCTGTCGACCGCCATCGAGGTCGCGATGGTCGCGGCCCGAGAAACCAAAGGAATGCGACAAATGGCAACCATCGGCACCTTCACCACCACCGCCAACGGCTTCACCGGTTCGATCAAGACCCTCACCCTCAACGTCAAGGCCCGTCTCGAACGCGTCGAAAACCCCTCCGACAAAGGCCCTCACTTCCGCATCTTCTCGGGCGCCGCCGAGCTGGGTGCGGCCTGGCAGAAGGTCTCCAAGGAGACCGAGCGCGACTACCTCTCGATCAAGCTGGACGATCCCAGCTTCCCCGCCCCGATCTACGCCACCCTGATCGAGGTGGAGGGCGAGGAAAGCCTCCAGCTCATCTGGTCGCGGCCGAACCGGGACTGATCGCACCGATCGCAGGGGCCCCGCCGCAAGGCGGGGCTTCAGCCAGGTCAGGCAACAACCACCGGCATCACCAGGATCCAGGCACATGACCGAAATTGGCCCCGCCATCACACGCCCTGCATCCGACGACATCGCGGTGTGGCCCGCCGGAACATGTCCGCACCTCGGCGAGATATGGAACGGTGGCTTTAGCTTCCTGTCCGACGACGACGCGATTGTAGACATCGACGATCGAGCCCGCCTCAAGGCCCTGGGCATTGAGGCGGAGATGGGTGAGCCGCCGCTGCCTGATGGCCCACCAGCTTCAGGGCCGGATCTTCGATCCCTCTGACGGACGCGACCCCTGGCCGGGCTCGCGGTTCTCCTCTCTGTTGCGGCCCAGCCTACGGCTCCTCGGCCCGCCGCAAGCCCGAACGGCCCCTCCAAAATGCTGCGCATTTCGGTTCCTCCGTCCGCCGGCTCTGCCGGTCGCAAGAGCGAGCCTTGCCCCGGTCCGCGCACGCGCGTCCGCCCTTGCCGTCAACGACAAGGAGAGACGGTCATGACCATCATCGACATCATCGAAGAACTGCGCGCCGAGCTGCGACACTGCCTGTTCACGCCCGAAGAACGCCTGGTGCTGGACGCCGAGCTTACCGAACTCATCCGGCAACGCGATGAAGCGCTGGTATCCGAGGAGGGGGCATAAACCCCTTCTTTTTGGTCTGTTCACGCTTCGATTTTCATTGCCGTCGAATTCAGCATCGACCGATTGCCGATGCCTAGGGCGATCCGACTTCGCAATAGCCTCGGCGCCGCTTCGAACGCTCGATCCTATCTCTGATCCGCTCGGCATGCTCGACGTCGTCGAAAAGCTCGACCTTGCATTGCCCCCTGGTTCCGATCCGTCCCCATTCCCGCACCACCGAACTGCCGCCGAACAGGGTGGGTTGGATTGATAGCGCATAGTAGCGTGCCATGTTCCGGCTCGGATCGATGCGGCGCAGGTAGGTGTCCCGGGGTTCTTCGGTCATTGAGCGATTCTGGACGGTGGCTGAATCGTCGTCCAATCAGAGTTTTGAATCGCCAGGCGAGTAGCGATTCACCTTGGTTATGGGTGCACCGTCATGAGCCCCCTTTTCTTGCCGTTTTCCAGCCCGGTAGGGCCGAAGCGGATATCCGCGCAGCATGGCAGAGGCCGGAACGCGCATCCCATACAGCGCCGAAGGGACGGCCGGCGCCCTGTGGTAAACGGCAACGCCGAAGGCGAGCATTCGTCTTCAGCTTCTGTCGAACCGGTTTGTCTCGACCCGCCCGCTCATGTCCTTGCGACGGAACCAGATCGCGCGACCGCACCGGATAGGTCTATTGCCTGCGGTGAAAACGATCTGCTCGTCGGCGCGCATCTGCAAAACTTCGTGCGGCAGGATGAGTGGTCGTCGGGACAATTGTTTGGATCGGGTGCGAGACGTTCCGGAGGATTTTGCACTGGTGCTGACCTGGCTGACTTCGACGGTCGTGTCGCCGCACCGTTTCGAGATGTAGTCTGCCGTCTCGGGATCATTGATCGCGGCGAATGACATCCAGGACGCGCTCTCGAACCACTTGCTGGTGGCGTCCCGGCCACCATAGGCTTCCCGCATCTGGCCGATCGACTGGAAGAGCAACAGCAGAGTGATGCCATATTTTCGGCCGGCATCACGCGCGGTCTCGAGAATTCGCATGAAGCCGAGGCGCGCGACTTCATCGAGCAGGAACAGAGTGCGACCTTCGATTTGGCCGTTGCGGTTGTAGATGGCATTCATCAAGGCGCCAATGATCACTCGGGCCAGCCCCGGATGGTTTTCCAGAGTCTTGAGATCGAGATTGATGAATATGTCCGTGGTGCCGGCGGCCAGGTCATCGGTTGTAAATGCATCGCCTGACACGAGCGCGGCATAGTTCTCGTAGCTCAGCCAGTGGGTTTCCTTGGCGGCCGAGGCGTAGACGCCCGAGAAGGTCTCCGGCGTCATGTTGATAAACGGCGCGACGTTCTCCTTGACGAACACCGAGCCCGAATTGTCGTAGATCGCCTGCAGGCGCTGACGCAGTTTTGGCTCCGGCTCGGCGAGGTTGGCCCGCACACGACGCAGGGTTTGATCCGCGGCTTCCGTATGTCCGGACAGACACACGTCCGCGATGAGGGCCGTGAGCAGTTGCAGCGCCGCGCCCCGGAAGAAGTCGTCCCGGGCCGAGCCCGCGCGAGGCGCCTCGGTGATGATCCAGGAAGCAACGGCGGCTATATCCTCCTCCTTGCTACCGCCGAAACGGCCAATCCAGTCGAGGGCATTAAACCCGATTGTGGGATTGACCGGATCGAGTGCAACCACTGTTCGTCGCGCTGCCCGGCGATGCCGGCTCACCATCGGTGCCACCTCGTTGGAAGGGTCCAGCACAACCAGACCATGGCCCCATTTGAGTGCCGTCGGGATGGTGACCGACGTGGTCTTGAAGCCACCTGATCCGGCAAAGACGATACCATGGGTGGAACCGAACGCGCAGTCGAAGCAGAGGAGGGTGCTCTTTCCTCCCGCTCCCCAGCTCTCTCTGTCGCTGGCCCGGAAGGCGCGTTCGGCAATCACGTCCTTATCGACCCGATAGCGTTCGCCGATGACGATACCACCAGCGTCGGGAAAGAGATTTGCCGTTTCTGCCTGCGTCATCCAGTTCGAGGCACCATGAACGGCACGTACCCCAAAGATCCGTTTTGGCGCGTTGCCGGCAAAGGCCATGTTGCCACGCAGAACAATGCGCAGGCCAAACAATCCCACGCCGAGTGCGATCAGCGCACCGATAAGGGTGGCCGGATCGGCATAGCTCAGAGGCGTGCCCTGTGGCACCCGATCAATGAAGCCAGAAAGCCGGATTGTTTCGCGTGCTGTCGCGATCAACGCGACGATCGCGCCGCCTCCAGCCACGCCCCAGCCGGCGTAACGGATCGACGGCGAGCCAGCCGATCCAATCGAGAAAACAATCCCGATACCGGCGGCCAGCGTGTAGGGCAGAGCAATGCCGATCTGACCCAGAACCATGCGGGCGACAGGGGTTGTTCCCAGTCGCGCCGTCCACTGCTCGATCCCCGTCAGCGTCCACACCGCTGCCGTCATCGACAGCATCGGCATGATCAGCAGCGTCAGCTTCTTGGCGATCATTGCGGAAGATTTCCTCTCCAATAGCCAGCAGACGCGCACGCTCCGCTGTATCGCCGGCTAAGCGGCGCCTTGCATCGATCAGCAGGCCAAGAAGCAGTGCCCGTTTCTCGTAACGGAGCCCGGCCTTGGCGATCAGGCCGCCCAGTTGGATCTTCTCTCTCGTGTCCTTCTTGCGGTCCTCGGCCCTTGCATTTCGCATCATTCGCTCAGTCTGCCGTAGATCCGCCCGCAGGCGCGCCAGACGTGGGCGCCTTCGCCCCCTTCCGAAACCGCGCGGCCAGTTCCTCGAAGCCCTTCAAGAGATCGGCGTCGGCAACCTCTATGTCGCCAAGGCCGGCTTTGAGCGCCACGCGCCCGATACGCTCAGCCTCTCGTGTTTCTGCTTGCTTGAGCTGTTCCTGAAGCCTGGCGATTTCATCGCGCAGGCGCGCCGAAGGTTTTGCCATTATGCGTCACTCCGATGATTGGTCTGCCTCTGAAGGCTGAGCGATCATGGTCGCAACGCGCCCGAAGCGCAGCTTCGGGAAACCGAAGTCGGCAGCGCCGACACTTTTTGCGATTATCCCGCCGTTCAGACAGAACGGCTCCAAGGGCGCAGTAATACGTTGCCATGCAACGTGCGGGCTCCGCCGGAAGGCAAGAAACGGTTCTGGGTGAGCGTCCGAGCTCTCACTCTGGAAACTGTTTCGATTGGCCATCACCCACTTCACTCCCCAACTCATCAGCCGCGGTTCCGGTCGCAGCGCTGTCGCTGCCGCTGCTTATCGACATTGCGCGCGCATGGAGCACGAGGGCGAGGGCAGGGTGATCGACTATTCGCGCAAGCCGGGCATGGTGCATGAAGAATTCCTGCTTCCCCCGGATGCTCCCGCCTGGGCGCGGCAGATGATCGCTGAGCGTTCGGTGGCCAGTGCGGCCGAGGCGTTCTGGAACAGGGTCGAGAATTTCGAGAAGCGCCCTGATGCACAACTGGCCAAAGAGTTCATTCTTGCCCTGCCGGTCGAACTGACGACCGGACAGAACATCGCGCTGATGCGCCAGTTTGTGGCGGAACAAATTCTGGCGCGCGGCATCGTGGCGGACTGGGTCTATCACGACGTCCCGGGCAATCCCCATGTGCATCTGATGACCACTCTACGACCGCTGACCGAGGACGGATTTGGCGCCAAGAAGGTTCCGGTGATTGGTGAGAATGGCGCGGTGGTGCGCACCAGATCCGGGCAGATCGTCTATCAGCTCTGGGCCGGCGACAAGGATGACTTCCTGGCCATTCGCCAGGCCTGGTACAATTGTCAGAACCACCATCTCGCGCTCAATGGCCACGATGTCCGAGTTGATGGCCGCTCTTATGCGGAACGCGGAATCGACATCGAACCGACCATCCATATCGGTGTTGCCGCCAAAGCGATCCAGCGGCAGGCCGAGTGCGAGGGGCGCGACGCCGAACTCGACCGCCTCAGACTGTTCGAAGCGCAACGCCTGAAGTCCGCCCGCAAGATCGAGCGCAATCCAGCCATCGTTCTGTACATGGTCAGCCGGGAGCGCAGCGTCTTCGATGAGCGTGACCTGGCAAAGCTCGTGCATCGTTACATCGACGATGCGGGAACCTTCGCCGGCATCATGACACGGATTCTACAGGATCCGGAGATCGTACGGCTCGAGCACGAACGGATCGATCTCGACACCGGTGAAATCTTGCGATCTCGCAACACCACGCGTGCCCTGATCCGCATCGAGGCGGAAATGGCCGTTTCTGCAATCCGCATGGCCGAGAGCAGGGGCTTTGGGGTCGAGCGGCAGATTGTCCGGTCGATCTTTGAGAGGCATGTCCGGCTCTCGGACGAACAGCGATCCGCGATCGAGCACGTGACCGGGCGCGAACGGATTGCCGCCGTGGTCGGTCGCGCCGGTGCCGGAAAGACCACGATGATGACGGCTGCGCGCGAAGCCTGGGAGGCAGCGGGTTACCGTGTCGTCGGCGCCGCGCTCGCAGGGAAGGCCGCGGAAGGACTGGACAAGGAAGCGGGGATCGACAGCCGCACCTTGGCCTCCTGGCAGTTGCGCTGGGGCAAGGGGCGGGATCTGCTCGACGAACGCACGGTGTTCGTACTGGACGAAGCCGGCATGGTGTCCTCCCGGCAGATGGCAGAGTTTGTCGGTGTGGTCGCAGCCGCCGGTGCGAAACTCGTGCTGGTCGGCGATCCCGAGCAGTTGCAGCCCATCGAAGCCGGTGCGGCCTTCCGCGCCCTGGCCGATCGCGTCGGCTACGCGGAACTGGAAAACATCTATCGGCAGAAACGGCAATGGATGCGGGACGCATCGCTGGATTTTGCGCGGGGCAATGTTGCCGAGGCCATAACGCGCTACACGGAACAGGGCAGGGTCTTGGGTTCGGCGCTCAAGGCTGAGGCTGTCACTAGCCTGATTGACGACTGGAATCGTGACTACGATCCGACCAAGTCGACATTGATCCTAGCCCATCTCCGCCAGGATGTCCGCGCATTGAACGATCTGGCACGCGGCAAGCTCATCGAGCGGGGACTGATCACGCCCGGGCAAACCTTCCGGACCGAGGATGGTGAACGGCTTTTTGCTGCTGGCGAGCAGGTCGTTTTCCTCAAGAATGAGGGATCGCTGGGGGTCAAGAATGGCATGATCGCCCGTGTCATCGAGGCCAGCAAGGGGCAGCTCGTCGTCGAAATTGGTGATGGTCCCAGTGGCAGCCGCCGCCGGGTCGAGGTGGAACAGCGCTTCTATCGCAATATCGATCATGGCTATGCCACCACCATCCACAAGAGCCAGGGGGCAACCGTGGATCGGGTGAAAGTGCTGGCGACACTGTCGCTGGACAAGCATCTGACCTATGTCGCCATGACGCGCCACCGCGAGGACGTCGCGCTCTACTATGGCCGTCGCTCATTCGACAAGGTTGGCGGTCTGGTCAAAATCCTTGCGCAGCGCAATGCCAAGGAAACGACCCTGGATTACGACCAGGGCCAGCTCTATTCCGCCGCACTTCGATACGCCACCACGCGCGGTCTGCATGCCATTCGGGTCGCCCGAACCCTGGTCGCCGATCGCCGCCGCTGGGCCCTTCGTCAGACGGCGCGGCTGACCGATCTAGCTGCTCGGCTTGTCGCGGTCGGCGCGCGTATCGGCGTTATCAATGCCACTTCGTCTGCGACCACCCTCAGGAGTGAACCGATGATCCCAGGCATTGGCAGTTTCGCCAGAACCATCAGCGATGTCGTTGAGGAGCGGGTACTCGCCGATCCTGCCTCCAAGCGCCAATGGGAGGAAGTCTCCGACCGCTTCCGCAACACTTTCGTCGATCCTTCAGCAGCGTTGACCGCTATGAAGTTCGATGCGGTGATTGCCGATCCGGCGCATCGCCAGTCGGTCCTGGATAAGCTCGAACAAGGGCCGGCCGTGTTTGGCGTCCTAAAGGGCAAATCCGGACTGCTGGCGTCGCGACTGGAGAAAGCCGATCGCTCGAACGCCGAGAGGAACGGTTCAGCTCTGCGGGTCGAGATTGAGCGCTATCTGCGCTTGCGGGCAAACGCGACGACTCGGATCGAAGCGGAGGAGGAAAAGTCGCGCGCTCGTGTTCGCGTGGACATTCCGTCCCTGTCGCAAGAAGCAGCGGCAATCCTGGAAAAGGTCCGCGACGCGATCGACCGCAACGACCTGCCATCGGCGCTCGGATTCGCCTTGGCGAACAAAATGGTCAAAGCCGAGCTTGATGGGTTCAATGCCGCCATTGCCGAGCGCTTCGGGGATCGAGCATTCCTGGGGATCAATGCCAATCGAGCTGACGGCCCAGCCTTTAATGCCATGGCAGCAGGCCTCAAGCCCAACGAGCGCGAAAAACTAGCCAGCGCCTGGTTGACCCTGCGGGCCGGGCAGAAGCTGGCGGCGCATGAAAAGACTGAGCAGGCCGTGCGGGAACGGCAGGCGCTCGAACGACAGCGCACCGTGACGCGAGGATTGTGACGATGCGGCAACAAAAGGTAGCCGCCGGCATTCTGGTTATCGGCGCCGGCATTGTCATCTCCCTGTTCGTTGCGGGCTTCTGGGGGGGACTGCGCCTCAACCTCACGCCCAGCTATCCCCGCGGGCTCTGGCGGATCGAACCTCTCGATCGAGGGGTGATGAGGGGCGATCTGGTCTTCATCTGTCCACCAGAGACTCCAGCATTCACGCTGGCCGTCAATAGGGGCTACCTGCCAAAGGGGCTCTGTCCCGGCGGGACCGGGCCGTTGATCAAAACCGTTGTCGCGGTTGCGGGGCAGGACATCAAAATCGAAACGGCCGTCAGCATCGACGGCGCTATCTTGCCGAGTTCGACCGTCCGTTCAGTGGATGCCGTTGGCGGGCCGCTGCTCGCCTTTTCAGGTGGCCGTGTTCCTCCCAACTCTGTTTTTCTGCATTCCGCCTTCGGAGGCTCCTATGACTCGCGCTATTTCGGGCCGCTCCCGGACGATGGCATTCTCGGTCTGGCCAATCCCGTTGCGGTCATGGCGCAATAGTCCGGGTCGGCTCCTGGTTCTGACGCTGGGAGCCACGGCAATAGGTATTGTCGGCTGGAGCGGGGATCCATGGACCTTGCCTTTGGCCATGATATTCCCGGCCGTGTGGAGTTTGGCGAGGTCGCGTTTCAGCGCGGCACTCATTGCCGGCGCCTATTTTCTTGGTGCTTCTCGAGGCCTGCCCCAAGGCGTTTCCACCTTCTTTGACAGCGACATTCTCCTGGGTTTATCGCTATGGGCGGGCGCGTCGCTGGCCTTTGTCAGCGTCCATGCTGTCTGCTGGTCGAGGCGAGGGGAGTGGGGGCAAGCGCGCAACTACTTTCTCGCCAATGTGCTGATGTCGGTGCCGCCACTCGGAATTTTGGGGTGGGCCAATCCCGTCACCGCCGCTGGCATCATATTTCCAGGATGGGGTTGGTGGGGTTTGGGTGCGGCCATCGTCCTGTTGATGGTTTCCACCACCAGGTTTCGGTGGTCTGCTATTGTCATCATCGGCGCACTCGCGCTTTTTTCTGCAGTTACGTGGACAGATCCCGCGTCGCCGGCCAGTTGGCGAGGGATCGACACGAGCTTCGTTTCGGGGCGGGATCAATATGCCGATTACGGCCAGCAACTTTCGACGATGGCATTGGTTCGGGAAGCCGCGGCCGACGGTGCAGAAGTCGTTGTGCTGCCTGAGAGTGCCTTTGGCATTTGGACCCCGACCAACGAGGCTCTGTGGCGGCGGGGGCTTGCGGATCTCGACGTGACCGTTGTTGGCGGCGCGGTGATCCTGACGGAAACGGGGTACGACAACCTCATGGTCTCGGTCGCGGCAGAGGGCTCAGCCGTACTCTACCGCCAGCGCATGCCCGTGCCGGTTTCGATGTGGCAGCCCTGGACTTCCGATGGCGCCAATGCGGATTTCTTTGGAAACGCCGTGGTCGAGCTCGATGGCCTGCGGCTGGCCGTGCTGCTCTGCTACGAACAGTTGCTGGTTTGGCCGGTGCTGCATTCGGTAATGCTTGACGCCGATCTCATGATCGCAACAGGCAATGGATGGTGGACAGGCTCCACCTCGATTGTATCGATCCAGCAGGCCAGTGCGATTGCCTGGACAAGCCTTTTCGGCCTGCCGCTCGTTATGTCGTTCAACCATTAATCTGAGGCTTCTATCGGACGTTTCCGGTGCGAAGACACTGGGCGAGTATCCAGACTTCCCTCCGCCGCGGGTCAGGGACGGCCCGAACTGGGCCTCCGCCTGGCAGTGGTCTTTGTGGGCTGGAGAACCTTGCATAGCGGGAACTTGTGCCAGAGGCATGAATTCACTATCTTATGGCCATTATGAGCAAGCATCTGGTTTCTGTTTTGACGACCGTGAATGCACCCTACAGCAGTCAGCTGGATGGGGTGGAGCTTGCTTTGTGCCTCACCAATATCGATCTAGCGAAGCAGTATTCTGGACAGGTGTCGTCCTTTCTGGGCGAAGTGCCGATCGAATCCCAGATAGAATTTGCCGATGAGCACCATATTTCGTTGGGCGATCTCAAGGTGTTCGCTTCTACTTTTTCCGCCTGGAGCGGCGAGAGCTATAAACTCGCAGCATGATTTCCAAACCTCACAATCAGCGGCCGTCCGAGTGGCGGAAGTTGTTTGGCGTGGCCGTAGAGCTATTGGATCAGGTGAAGGTCCAGCTCGGCGGCTATGAGTTCCAATGGTCGTTTGGCGGTGGAACGGCAATGATGCTTCAGATCGAGCATCGGGAAAGCCACGATATCGATTTGTTTTTCGATGATGCACAAATGCTGGGATTTCTTGATCCAGCCAAGACTGACCTGATTTTGTCGGTCATGCCTTCTGAATATGGTGGCGATGGTGCGCGGTTTCAAAAGTTCGCGTTCGCCGATCTGGGTGAGATCGACTTCATCGCAGCGGGTCCGCTCAGCTCCAATCCGTTTACGGACCAGGAGATTGAAGGCCGCGTGACAAAGCTGGAAACCGTCGCCGAGATCATCACCAAGAAAATCTATCATCGTGGCGGCGAGGCTAAAGCCCGTGACATATTCGATATCGCCGCCGGTTCGCTAACGTATCGCGCCGAAATAGTCGCGGCGCTTGCCAAATACCCGGTTCATACCAAAAACACCCTCGATCGGCTCCGCAGCCTGAACCCTGAGTTCGTAGCGTCCACTATCGATCAGTTGATGATTATGCCGGCGTATCGGCCGCTTGTCCCGGAATGCAGCTCTATCGTAGAGCGTCTATTGGAAGAGGTGGTGGCGGTCGCGGGGCTTGAATAAGCCCATTGTTCGTATTAATATAAACGATGCATATAGATTGTTCGAATAATTAACATTATGGAGCCGGCGCTCACGCGGCGGCTTTGCGCTACATTTTTGCCGTTCAGGCATCCTTAGTCGGTTCTCCAAAGCCATTTGAATTCGCCGGCTGAACGTCGAAACGGGGGTGGTTTCCTGACAGTCAGCTTCTGGATGGGAGCTGACCTAAATCCGACATTCGCCACGTGACCAGTACGGGGGCCGACAGCGGATGCGCTGCAATTGGTGGATATATTGACGAATAGCGGGCATCGCGTGTGGCTGATTGCATGGTCCGACTTTCGGGAATTGCACCGGACTTTCATGGTAGCCAAGCCATTGCAATTGCAGGGACAAGGATGAGATATAATACATCTGGAACGCACACCGGGCGCGCGCCGACCGGGGATTTCAACGCACTATTAAGTGGCCTCGTATACACGTCATGAACGTTCGCGCCCAAAGCGCCTCAATACCGGCTGTGGGAAATTTGATGCAATGTCCATGCTGTCGAGGAGTGTAGGCGATTGGATCGATGCACCAATTGTTGGACTTATCATGTGTCCTGAGGCGGCTGGCGTGACATTGATTTCGCGGTCTCATTTTGACACTCGCCGGCTCCCAGAGCGCGCCAGAATTAGACATTGGAGCGACGCCGCGACACCGGTTTGGGACATCCTTTCCGTAGAAGACGAAGCTTTTTGTGCCGTGGTTGATTTGTACAATGGAGGCGATCTGGTCTTTGGTACCGTGGGCAGCTCAGCACAGTCGACCGCGAGAGAAATGGCCCGTATCGCCGAGGACGGCATCGATTACTATGCGTTTCAGTTCTACACGTCAGGCCAGCGTCGGGCGACAGCGCACGGCAGAGACGTGATCCTGCGTAAAGGCGATCTACTCACCGTTGACATGACGCAGCCGATCGCCACCGCGTCGACACGGTATAGCAGCATTGATTTGGGCATACCCCGGCGCCTCTTGGCGCCCTTGCTCGCTGCGCCAGATGCTCACGGCGGCCGACGTCATGAGGCAACCCAACCGCTTACCGGGCTGGTGCGGGCCCACCTCGAAGCGCTTTATCGAGCGGCGCCCCACATGACGATCGCGCAGATAGAATCTGTGCAGGGAGCGACTATTGCGCTTGCTGCTGCTGCTCTCAATGGACTGGTAACTGAAGATCAGGCTGAACAAGTCAGGACAGCTACGCTGCTCGCTGTCAAAAGGTATATCGAGGACTGGCTGCACGACCTGACCTTGTCGAGCGTAGTGGTAGCCCGAAGGTTCTCGATCTCGCGCGCCACTCTGTATCGCATCATGGAGCCGGTGGGCGGCTTTGCTTCCTACCTGCGCCTTCGTCGCCTGCATCGAGTGCGGCTCGACCTGGTCAGTCCAACCCAGCGCCACCATAGCGTCGGTGAGATTGCAGAAGTATGGGGGTTTGTCAGCCACTCCGCCTTCACCAAGTCTTTCCGTCAGTGCTTTGGCGTGACGCCCCGGGCCTACCGCGCGTTGGTCGAGGAAGCACGGGTTGGCGAGACCAGCATGGATGAAGAACACGATTGGAGCCGTTGGCTTGCGGCCATGAAGTAGCTGGGGCCGCAAGCGCTGCTTTCTCCAAATCATATGTGAGACGCCAGGAACAATATCTCCGCTGATTATGAGATTATTGAGCGATTTCAACAGCTTCTGACGTATTTTCTTGACCTGGCGTGCCGTAGGATAATTCTGCGGCAGGCCAGTTGCGGCCGACTACATCACTGAGCCCCTTGGCAACCACACTGCGACCAGCGTCGTGGCAGCTCAAAGTCTCTGTGAACTTTTCTATTGTGGGCCCAGAATGAGTAAACCAATCATCCACACAGCCATGCTTGCCGTTGCGCTGACCGCAAGCCTGCCGATATCCGCAGCTCATGCCCAGATCGACAGCCGGTTGTGGGGCCTGTCCATGGTAGGTGCCGACAAGGCATGGGAACTCGGGTATCGCGGAAATGGCGTCATCATTGGCGTGATGGATCAATCCGCCGACCCGCTACATACGGAATATGCGGATCGCTGGTTGGGCGGGATGAATATCGACGGCACGCCCTACGTGCTGAACCCCACGCATGACCACGGCACCCATGTGACCGGCACCATTGCGGGGCGACGGGTCGGCGTCGCGCCGGGTGCCGACATCTACAACGTGAACTGGGTGATCGCCGGCGTCCCCATCGACAACGTCGCCAATGGTTATTATTGGGTGGCTGGCAATGGCGTTCGCGCCATCAATAATTCCTGGGGCGTCACTGGCTTCGACGCAGCGTTGAATAAGCACCGCGGCATCACCGTCACCGATGTTGACGCCAACCATGTCCAGATCAACTTCCCCAACATGCTCAGCTCGTTTAGCGCGCTGGCCCAGTCCGACGTGGTGCAGATTTTTGCCACGGGCAATGATCGCGTCCTCGACTACGGCGCAGGCGGTATCCGCCACACGCTGCAGCCAGGCATCTTGGCCGGCCTCCCTGCCTTTTTTCCCGAACTGACCACGCACTGGATTGCTGTGACTGCAGTGGGGCCGACAGGCGACTACGGCTCTTACGCACAGCCCTGTGGTCTTGCCAGGCAGTGGTGCATGGCCGCGCCGGGCGGCTCGGGCGTCGCCCCCGCCGAGGACCAGATTTTTTCCTCCATGGTGAGCTATGAATATGGGTGGCTCCACGGCACGTCTATGGCGACGCCGCACGTGACCGGCGCCTTCGCCATCGGCGCGGAAATGTTCCCCAATGCCTCCGGCGCCCAAATTGCACAGTTGCTCTTACAGACTTCAAAGGACATCGGCGCACCGGGCATCGACGACAATTACGGCTGGGGTCTACTGAGTGTTGCCAACATGGCGGCCACCATTGCCCCCGCGACCGCCTCGGTCTTTTCCAATGCGGGCTGGGCGCGCGCCAATGCTTTCAATGCCGTTGACCGCGTCCTGCGCAACCAGATGGGTCAGCCATTGGGTCTGCGTGGTGCCAGAGGCGATATTGTGCCGCTTGGCTACATGCCCACAGCCGATGCCACGCCGACTCCCTTTGGCGCGGTATTGCAGGAACCGGCAGGTCCTATCCTCTGGCTCGCGCCGGTCTATGGCACCGCTTCGATTTCCGACGGCGCCGCGTCGGCCGCCAGCACGATTGGCGGGGTCCTTGCCGGCGTTGACCTCGTCCACGACAAAGAGGTCCAGTTCGGGCTGGCGCTAGGCTACTCCCACACGGCCCTGACCTCGAACAATGATGGCGGTTCGGCCAATGCCTTCCATCTGGGCGCCTATGGCACCTGGAGCCGCGACAACTGGTTCGTCAACGGCACCGGACAGGTCTCCCTGTTCGAACAGGGGATCGAGCGTCGGGACATTTCGGGCGCATCGGGCATCAGCTTTGCCCCGGTGGGGCGCTCCAGCGCATCCGGCATCGGGCTCGGCGCATCCTTCGAGGTCGGCCACCATTTCAGGCTGAATGATGACTTCACTGTCTCGCCCTATCTGGCGCTGGCTGCACAAGTGCAGGCCATTCAGGCCGCCAGCGAAATTGGCGCCGGCATATTCGGCCTAGACATTGCGGGTGGCAAATTCGCCCGGATGGAAGCGGGCCCCGGCCTGCGTATTCAATCCGCGCCGTTTAACCTCGAAGGCGGCCATAGCCTGCGCCTCACCGGCGACATCGGCTATGCGAGGGTCGCTGGAGAGAATGATTATGCCGTCGCCACGGACCTGCTTGGTCGGACCATCACCGGTCAGAGCGTGGAGTTGGGGCGCGATGTTCTTAAGCTAGGTGCCAAGCTCGATCTCACGACGGCGAACGGTGATACCTGGTTCGCCGCCTATGACGGCTCTCTCCAGCGCTCCGCTTCCGCCCACGCCGTCAGCATTGGATTCCAGGGGCAGTTCTAGTTCTGGACTGGTCTGGTCCAAGGCATGATGGACGCGATGTTGAAGTAGCCAGCGCTCGATGGAGTCGTGGCATCATTATTCAGTCGCTGCGGATTTTTTGCGCGTAGCGAGCATATTGGAGGAATTCATGTTGAAGCGAGTTGGGGCAGCTTCGCTCCTGGCACTGATGGCCGGCATTATGCCGGCGCTGGCGGAGCCGACCGGAGAGGCGCCGCGTTGGTTGCGCTTTGCGACCATATCGCCTGATGGCGAGACAGTCAGCTTTACCCACCGGGGGCAGATTTTCGTGGTTCCCGCCGATGGCGGCCTGGCCGTACCGATTTCGAGCCAGTTGGCCTATAGCCACCATCCGGTATGGTCTGCCGATTCCGAACGGCTCGCCTTTGCCTCCGATATTGGCGGCGATGACGACGTCTATGTCACCGATTTCTCCGGTACGCTCGAGCGCCTGACCTTCTCGTCAGCTGCTGAAATGCCGACCAGCTTTTCGCCCGACGGGCAAAGCGTGCTGTTTGAGGCCCTGCGCCTTGGCGATGCCGAACGCAGCGTGCAGGGCGCCCTGAGCCGGATACCCCAGCTCTACGCGGTCAATCTGGAGAATGGCCGTGAAAGCCTGGTGCTGCCAAACCAGGCCCATGAGGCGCGCTGGAACAAGGATCAGACCAAGCTGGTCTACTCCTACGATCCGTCGAGCGACCCGAAAGAGCGGCAGTTCCGGGTCGCGGCCAATGCGCGCCAGTTGTGGATTTACGACGCCGCGTCCGGCGAGCACGAGCGGGTCTTTCCCGTCGATGGTTTCGACCGGCTCAATCCGGTTTGGAGCGCCGACGGCGCCCAGCTCACCTATCTTTCCGAAGCATCCGGCTGGCTTAATGTCTGGCAGCTCGATCTGGCCAGCGGGTCAGAGATTCAGCTGACCAACTATACTGACGACGCGGTGCGTGATCTATCCGTGGCCCAGGACGGCACCATCGCCTATACCTATCTCGGACGGATCTATGTCAAGGCGGCCGACGCCGAAGCCGCAGCGCCAATCGAGATACTGACTCTCGAGCAGCACGCGTCCAACCGGCTCAATCTCTACGCCGAGTCCTCGCAGGGATTTGCCAGCTCCCCTGATGGAGAGCTGTTTGCCCATATCGCCAATACCGATGTGTTCCTTGCCGATACCGAGGGCAATTACCGCCGGGTCACCGATACTCCCGGCGAGGAACGTAGCGCCATCTTCTCCCCCGATGGTTCATTGCTGGTCTATGCCGCACAGCGCGACCACCAATGGGGCCTCTATGCGGTTGACCTCAAATCGGAAGAAACCGAAAGCGGGCTGGCCATCAGCTACCAGGAGCGGCCTCTGGTCGTCCCGGAAGATGGCAATGCCATGGACCCGCAATTCTCTCCTGATGGCAGCAAGATCGCCTTTATCGCTGATCGTCGCGAAGTACGTGTGCTCGATCTGGCGACGGGTATGGTCACCCAGCTGTTCGGCGAGGGCGATTACAACTCGACCTATGTCGATGGCCATCTATGGTTCTCCTGGTCGCCCAATTCGAAGGAACTGGCCGTCGACTGGAACACCATCGACGCCACCGAATTGCGCCACGTCGCCATCGTGCCTGCCGATGGCAGCGCAAGGCCACGCCAGATTGGCAATGTGCCGGACCTTCACAATTATGTCTGGTCGCTGGACGGCACGCAGCTTGTTGGCTCCACTACGCTCTATGGTACCCGCGATGCGCAACTGCATGCGCGAGACACGGATCTCTATCGTATCTTCCTGTCCGAAAAGGCCCGGCAGGATTTCCTCGACATCGTGGAAGGAGACCGTTCCGGCTCCGACCTGACTGAGGAAAACGCTATCATCGCCGACACTTACGCGCCGGACACCTTCCGCAGCAAGCATCTTGAAGCCCGCCTTGCGCCCGGAATGAACGAACCGATTGCGCTCGAAATGCTTTCGGACAGACAGCATTTGCTGGCGCTGGTCTATGACGGTGAAGAGCTTGCCCTCAACATTGTCGACCTCGCAACCGGGGAGTTCGAGACCATTGCCACCATTCCGGCGCCTGAATTGCAGAATGCCAGCTACGTCGCTGAGCTGGGCGTTGTTGACCTCAAATTGCCAGGCAAGGTGCTCCGGGTTCCCCTGAGCCAGCCTGACCAGCTTTCGGAGATCGCGCAGAATATCTTGTTCACCCGCGATGCGGACGCGGCCCGTGCCGCCGCTTTTGAGCAGGCCTGGGCCGATATCAAATATCGCTACTACGATGCAGGCCTCGAAGGCCGTGATTGGGACGCGATTGGCGGGAAGTACCGGGCCTATGTGTCTTCGGTTGCATCAAACCGCGAACTCGTCAGCCTGATCTCGGCCATGCTGGGCGAACTTTCAGCCTCCCATCTGTTTGTGTCCTACAGTGGCAGCGAACGGACTGCCCTGGGCTTGGGGACGCATGAGGATTCGCTCGGGATTTATCTCGACCACGGCTATGAGGGGCCCGGGCGGCGCGTCGCCGACGTGTTGGCTGGCGGGCCACTAGATCGCCAGAACCTGGGCATTAACGCGGGTGACATCATCACGTCGATCAACGGCCAACCGGTTCCCGACGCCGGTGGTCTCGACAAGCTGCTTGACCTCAATGTTGGCCGTCAGGTGCTCGTTGGAGTGCAGGATGACGGCGAGGGTTCCGAGCGTCAGGTACAGGTGATCCCGATCAGCCAACAGGCCGAACTGGGGCTGGCCAATGCGCGCCTGATCAATGCCCGTGGTGAGATGGTGCAGCGACTGTCCAACAGCTGCATTGCCTATCAATACGTGCCTGAGATGGGCAATGGTCCCTATCTGGACCTGCTCGCCACGCTCAGCGCCACGCGCGGTGTCGCCAAGGCGGCGCTGGTCGACGTGCGGTCCAATGGTGGTGGCAACTTGACGCGCGAACTGATCACCCTGCTGACCGGCACTGCCTATGCAACCATGGGCCGCGATGATGGTGCCAAGCTCACCGAACCCAACAATCGTTGGGTCTGGCCCAGCGCGGTGCTGGTCGACAGCTTCGGCTATTCGGATGGCTCGGTGTTCCCACAGGCCTATCAGGACAATGCCATCGGCAAACTGGTGGGCGATACCGTCCTCAACACCGGCACGGCCGTGAACTATGTCGAGAGCAAGATCGTGCCCGGCCTCACTTACGGCATCCCGGTACTGCCGTGGCGTCGCCTGGACGGGACCTATTACGAGAACTTCGTGATCGAACCCGAAATCAGCGTGCCGTTCGACCCCAACCATGTCGGTCTCAATACCGACCCGCAGTTGGAAGCAGCTGTCGCGTCACTGATGGCCGAGATCGGGGCGGATGCAGATTGCCGTCTGCCCTGAGGCAGGCGGACAATCGCAGGCAAAAAAAGATAGGCGCCCCGGGGCGCCTATCTGGTTTCTGTGGCTTGCGCCACCAAACCAGTAGCAGCTCCTATGGCGACACCGTAACCAAGCGCGTGCTGAATTGCGGCCAGAAGACCTATCAGGACACCGGAATGCCCTCACGCTTGACTTGTCAGAACCATCGTCCGAAGCTCATCCTCTTGTCGGCTACCATGCTGTCTATGGCCGTTCCCGCTACCGCCGCCGACCTCCCCATGGGTTTCGTCAGGCTCAGCGCAGTCGCGCCACGGATCGAGCAGGACATTCGCTACCATGGAAACCACAATTTCGTCGGCAGACCGATCGCCGGCTACGAGGCCGGTGAGTGCATCCTCACCCGGCAGGCTGCAACGGCCCTGGTGGCAGTTGCGCGTGATCTTGAGCCCGAGGGGCTGGGTCTAAAACTGTATGACTGCTATCGCCCCGTGAGCGCCGTCGCTAATTTCGCTGCCTGGGCGAGCGATATGAATGATCTGGACATGCAGGCCGAATTTTACCCGCGAGTGGCCAAGGCAGACCTGTTCGACCTCGGCTATATCGCCAATCACTCGGGCCATAGCCGTGGCAGTACGGTGGATCTGGCTATCAGGCACCTTGATCAGGGACAGGCGACACCATGGCACGCGGGCGAAAGACTGCTCGATTGCACTCTCCCCGAGAACGAACGTTTTGCCGACGGCATCCTCGACTTCGGCACAGGCTACGACTGCTTCGACGTAAAGGCTCACCATGGCGCGGAAGGTATTGAACCCCATGCTGCCGCCAATCGGGAGAAACTGGCAGTCTTGATGGCGAAGCACGGTTTCAAGCGTTATGACGAAGAGTGGTGGCATTACACACTGGTCAACGAGCCCTTCCCGGACACCTATTTCGAGTTTCCGGTCACCGCTGCTTGGCCAGAAGCAAGATAAGTACACTCAGTTTCGCTTAGGCGAAAACGCGGTGACCGATGCATTGCGGACCTAGCGCTGCTCCTTGGCTACTACGCTACTCAGTCGGAGGTAGAATGGGCTTGCGAGGAGGGTAGGCTAAACATCCGTTTAAGGTCTGGCGGCATGTTCCGACCCAACCAGATTGGAGCAGTTTTGCCTCCAAGCGTTCGATCTGGTGTAGATCACGCCCCAACCGGGCAGCTGTCCGCTATCTCCAAATGCGGTCCAAAAGCCGACAGCCAGCAAGGCTCCTCGATCTAGCCGTTTGCCTAGGCAAGTAGCCAATGGCAGCTCTTGGGCAATCGCAGGAGTGTTCTAATGAACGGAACGGGGTGCAAGGCTGCTTTGTCAGACTGAGGCGAATGACCGCTTTCGAGATTTCTATGCACAACTGCGGACGACCGAAATGGTGAAGGGTTTGGGATGCCGCTTGGCGTCGCAAAGCCACCCATGCAGGAACCCGCGGTCCGCACGCTTTGCGCTATGGGGTTTGTTGTTTTGGTGCGGTTGGGCGGATGCCAGGAACTGGGGCA
>NZ_JBTMWV010000037.1:0-19407 GCF_054489345.1 Devosia sp. A369
TCAAAAATCGCACGCGCACATGAGACCCCCGCTCGGGCTATGCCCTCCCGGCGGTCTCATGCGCGCGCCAAAGGTGGCCTGGTCTTGCTCCGCCTAATGGCCGGATTTTACTCCGCCGTTGACAGGGCAGGGGATCGCCTTCTCGATGGGCAATCTCGACGACGTTTTGCGGCAGCGATTCCAGAGCTACGCACAACTGAAGGACGATCCCCTCTCCGGTGAGGATTTTTCATCCGCGTATCAAAGCTGGTCCGACACCACCCGCGACACGATCGGGGGCACTCTCAAGGCTGCGAACCTGACAGCAGAACAATTCTCGTCGGAGGAAGCGACCATGGGCCGATTGCGGACGATGTCCGGCACGTCTGTGGGCCAGATGCAGGCCCTGCAGGTCGGTCACCAGATAGCCACCCAGCAGGTCGCGCAGATGCAAAAGCTGCGAGGGCTGGTGTCCCAGCAGATGACGATGATGGGCACCTGGTACCAGTCCGAACAGGCCGCCCAGGATCTATCCCAGACCCGACGCGAAGATTTTTTCAGTGCACCTGGCAGCTATCCCACCTCCGGTGGTCAGCAAATGGAGCCGCGATTTTGAGGTTATTTCTCGTTTTCGGCATTTGTGCTGTGATCGTCATCGCGGTCTTTGGCATGGCTTACGTCATCATCTCAGCGCCTGCAGGTGTTCCGAATGACCGCAAACAGCAGCCTCTCGGCGCTACCGCGCTCGAGAAGGAATACCCCACATCGGGCGGCCAGCAGATGAGGCCAAGGTTTTGACACGGATATTGGCTCGCGCCACACTCGCTGTACTCATCGGTCTGACCGTTACGGCCCCCGCCTTTGGTCAGGCCGGCGACATACTTACCAACATCGACAACGCAGCTCACGCTGCCGCTTCTGGATGGCAGACGACTGTCATGCAGGCGGCGCGATCTCTGTTCTGGATCCTTGCCGGAATTGAAGTCGGTATCGCCGCAGTGTGGCTGGCGATTCAAGGCGCTTCACTCGACAATTGGTTTGGCGAACTCGTCCGACGCATCCTTTTCATCGGCTTCTTTGTCTTTGTGCTCGAGCAAGGCCCTGCCTTTGCTCAAGCCGTGGTCGATAGTCTGTTTCAGATCGGGGCAGGGAGCGGGTCAGCTTCTCCGGCGGACGTGTTCAACGCCGGCATGCGGGTCGCCGCGCAAATGAGCGAAGACGTTCGCTTTGGCCTGTTTGAGGACAATGCCCTCGCGATCGCGGCGGTGTTTGCGATGATCGTCGTGGTTATCTGCTTTGCCTTGGTTGCTGCCATCTTCGTCGCCGTGATGGTGGAAATGTATGTAGGCCTACTCGCCGGCATGATCATGCTGGGCCTGGGCGGTTCGAGCTTCACCAAGGATTTCGCCGTTCGTTACCTAGTCTATGCCTTCAGCGTTGGCATGAAGCTGATGGCGCTCGTCATGATCGCCCGCATTGGCTCAGAGGTACTGATTGAGATGGCCGATGCCAGCTCGAGTGACGACAAGTTCCTGACCTCGCTCGCTATTGCCGGCATTGCAGTCGTCGTGTTCATGATCTCGATCTATGTGCCCGCCATCATCCAGGGCGTTATCCAGGGTGTTTCGGTCACCAATGGCGGCGAGACACTACGCCCAACCTTTGGTTCCACGCAGTTTGGTGCCGGCGTTGCCGCCATGGGTGCAACCGCAATGGGCGCTGGCGGCCGCGCCGCAGCTGGTGCCTTTGAAAAGGGCGGCTTTACAGGTGCTGCCGCGGCCGGATCGGCAGCAATGGCATCGACCGCCATGCGGGGACTTGCCGCGACTGCCTCGGCGGTCAAGGACCAGGCCATTGGCGGACCGGGAAGCTTCGGCACCACCACCATGGGCCTGGCGAATGCCAAACTCGCAGCCAGCGACGCCCGTGCAAACCCCTCTTCCAACGGCCAAAAAGCCGGCAAGCCGTAAGGCGCGCCGGAGCATCGAGCAATTCCCATGCCCAAGCATATGCCCCCAGACAATCCCTACCTTGCCGCGCGACTCGAGTGGAACGAGCGTTATGGTGGCTTCGTCCGAGCTGCCAACAGCTGGCGTCTGGTCGCCGTCATCTCGCTAGTCATGGCCCTGATCGGGATCGGCTATGCGCTCTTTCAGAGTACTCAGGTCAAGCTGGTACCCTACATCGTCGAAGTCGATCGGTTAGGAACCCCAGCGTTGGCGGGTTTCCCCGAGCAAATCGAGTATGCAGACCCGCGGGTGGTGCGATCCATGCTTGGCGGCTTTGTCGCCGGGTTCAAGTCGATCACGCCCGATGCCGTCGTCCAAAAGCAATACATCGACCGCACCTATGCCCTGCTGCGGACCACCGACCCGTCCACCGAAAAGGTGAATGCCTGGTTCCGGGGTGCAAATCCATTTGAGCGCGCCCGGACTGTCACTGTCTCCGTCGAAATCAACAATGTGGTGGCGCTCTCCAACCAGTCGTACCAGATCGACTGGACCGAGTTCGAGCGCGACCGACAGGGCAAGGAACTCGCGGCCAGGCGCTTTCGCGGCATCGCGACCGTAACGCTCTCCCCACCGCTGGATGAGGCCACCATTCGCCTCAACCCCATCGGCCTTTACATCCGCGACTTCGATTGGACGGCACAGCTGTGATCTTATCCAAGTTTTTTTGCCATGACATCAGTCCGACAGCGCCACGCCCGCATCCTCGTGTCGCTCGCCTGCTTGTTCCTCACGTCAAATGTGGCCCTGGGGCAGGCCATGACTGCCAATGAGACCAAAGGCACGAGCCTGTCCGGCCAGTGGCAACACGGCGAAGGTCTCGTCACGCACGGGCCAGACGGCAAGGTTGTGTTCCTCTATGGGGAAGTGCAGCCATCGGTCGTCTGCTCGCCCCTTCAGGTCTGCGACATCGAATTGCAGCCCGGCGAAGTCGTCCGGGACGTGTTGGTCGGCGACAGCGGCCGCTGGAAGGTCGAGCCAGCCACCTCTGGAGCGGCCAGTGCTCAGGCGGTGCATCTGATCGTCAAGCCGTCGGAGCCTGGCATCGAAACCTCTATGGTGGTGACCACCTCGCGACGCACCTACCACATCCGTCTCAAGTCTCATCACGCCGACTACATGGCCCGGGTGGGCTTCGAATATCCCGACGACGTTGCGGTCAAGCTCGACGAAATCAACCAGCGGATGGAAGCCAACATCATCGGTGGGGCAGGGGTCCCTGCCGAGAATCTTGATTTCGGATTCCGCACCGAGGGCGCCGCCCGGTGGAAGCCCACCCGCATCTATACCGACGGGCTCAAGACCTACATTCAATTTCCCTCGGCGCTTGCCGGCAGTGATGCGCCCGTCGTGTTTGTCATCTCCGGCGGCGAGAACCGGATCGTCAATTATCGACTGCAGAACAACATGATGGTCGTCGACTACCTCATCGACCATGCCGTGCTCGTATCGGGCGTCGGTAACCGGCAGCAGAAAATTACCATTCGGCGGGGACAATGAAAAAGATCGCGCAGTTCGTTTTCGCACGGCAGATGCTCGTTTTGGTGGGTCTGGCAACGAGCCTGGCCGGCTGCCAGACCTTCGGTCTCGGCACCTCTAGCGTCCTGGTCAGTACCGATCATGCACAAGTATCCGCGGCAGCTGCGGCTGTGATCGCCGAGGATCTGGTCGGGCGTCTCGCTGAAATCGTCGGCCCCGGCACCGGCACGGTTTCACTCCAGCCCGACGACTCAGCCTTTGCCCTCGCCCTGGAAACGTCATTGCGGAACTGGGGATATGCGGTTGCGGTTGATCAGAAGACCGATGGCGAGACCATCATACCTGTCGCCTATGTGATCGACGTATTCGAGGGCAGCGTGCTTGCGCGCCTTTCGACCAACACCGCCGACCTCGGTCGCGCCTATTCGCTGACCAATAACGGCGCGACCCCAGTGAGTCCGCTATCGGTTCTGCAACGCGGCTAGGGAGGCAGCAATGGCATCGCTCGATATCTCGCCGAAACCGCGAGAGGACACCGCTGGCCCCAAGGTCCGTCGCCTCAATCGCGTCCCAGTCATCATCGCCATTGCGCTCACCGTGATCTTTTTGGTGGTCATCATCTATGGGATTTCAACGAGGGGCATCTATGGACCAGGAGGGCGGGGACTCGATGCCACCAATGGACTGCCCGCCAGCAGCTTCGGGGACCGTCTCAAACAGGGCATACCCGACGGGGTCATCGAGGCACCGCGACCCGAGCCCATCCGCGTGCAACCAGAGCCCACGCCTGTTGTTCCAGCGGCAAATCCTTTCCAGCCAGCGCCGCCAGCAGCATCCCCAATGCCGACTGGCCCAGTCGTGGAAGCCGAGGAGGATTGGCGGGCACGACTGCATCGGGAGCAGGAGGAGCAGATGCTGCGCGAACTGCATCGGCAAAGGATGGCCAGTTTGCAGGCCGACCAAGCGGCACAGGACTCCCCTATTGCCGTCAATCTCAAGCACCTAGCAGTCGGCAACGGCGAACCATCAAACCCTACCGCACCCGGGGCAGGGCGCCCTGATCTTGCGGGCCTCTATGCCGCATCGTTGCAGGGAGCCGGGCAAGAGAACGTCGATCCCAATGGTCAGGCTGCCAAGGAGAGCTTTTTCAATCAGGATCTCAAGGATCTGGGATATCTGCCCAATCAGGTCGTGGCACCGATTTCGCCCTATGAGCTAAAGCGGGGCTCGGTTATTCCCGCGACCTTGATCACGGGCGTTAATTCCGACCTTCCGGGGCGGATCATCGCCCAGGTCAGCCAGCACGTCTATGACAGCGCAACGGGACACCACGTCCTTATTCCACAGGGGACTCGGCTCTTCGGCCGCTACGATTCCAAAATCACGTTTGGACAGCGCCGGGCGCTGGTGATCTGGACGGACATCGTTTTTCCAAACGGCTCAACGCTTCAGATCGGCGGCATGGCGGGCGCAGACATGCAGGGGTATGGCGGTTTCTCCGATCAAGTCGACAACCACTATTTCGAGGTGTTTGGATCCGCGATCCTAGTGGCTGCTATCGGCGCAGGCATCGACATGGCCCTTCCGGATGACCGAGGCTCAGCAGACAACAGCGCCACAGATGCCGCTCGGCGATCATTTGCAGAAACTTTCAGCGAAGTCGCAGACCGCACTATTGGTCAGAACATGGAGGTTCAGCCAACATTGGAAATCCGGCCGGGATACTTGTTCAATGTGTTGGTAGACCAGGACATGGTTTTCCCGGGTCCATTTTGATCAAACACCTAGCCCTGCCTTGCCGCGAGTACCGCCAGTTTGGCAGGGACCGATATTACCTGCCGCACCAGTTCCACGCGTTCGGACGTGTAGTATCCGGCGACGTTCAGAATGTTCACCACGGCAATCAGGGTGTCTCCGATTATCACCGGCATGTTGATGATCGACTGGCACCCGAGTTCGTTGATCAGCTCGTGGTCGAAAAGTACCTTCGACATGTCTTCGATCGTGTTGGCGACGAAATATGCGCGTTGCGTGTGCACCGTGTCGAACCAAGGGCCGTAGTTTATCGGCTTGGTACCCGAGGTTGGATAATTCACCGGATCACTGGTGTAAGCGCGACGGCTGAGGTCATGTTCCATGTCCACGACCATCACGGTAAACAGCTTGGCGCCCACGGTCGCGCGCACCAGTTCCTGAAGAGCCAGGTAGGCCTGGTCGGCGCTTTTGGCCTGCGCAATGGCGGTATCGAAAGACGCGATGGCGTCGAGGTGCGTGTTCATCAAAATGTCTTGCTGCGCACTCAAGCCCAGTATTTCTTGAGCGTGCTGGGCGTGTGCATGTTGCCGTAAAGGTAGGTCCAGAACTCTGCGCGCCGTTCGGGGGGCACCGTGCTCCAGACCTCGTGCACGGCCATGTCGCCACCGTAATAGGCGTAGACGAAGGGCGCCCGCAGGTTGTGGCTGAGGAAAGCCAGACGGGAGCGGGCGGTGACAGGGTCCTGGAAGCCCTTGGCAGCAATGATCAGCACGATCTCGTCGAGCGACATGCCCTGCTCATGCATCATCCACGCGGCGTTGCAGCGCAAGGCGCTGCGCAGACGCTGGAGGGCAACGCCAAGCTCATCCTCGGGGCCGTTGACCCAATCGAGGAAGAACATGCCGTTGTCGGCAATGCCTTCAAACAGGGCACTGCTGGCCGAACTGGTGACGACCTGGGCGGCATCGAGCGGCATGGTGCCATCAGCGACGTGGCGTTCGCGCAGCCCCATGTGAACCAAGTGACCCGGGAACACTTCGTGGGTGGCCAAATGCTTGAGCGAGAAGCGGGTATAGGGGAAGTCGAGATTGAGCAGCACCTTGCGCGTCGGATAATCGCAATAGGCCGAGAAGGGCACTGCGGTAACGCCAGCCGGTTCCATCCACTCATTCGCCATGGACGGATACATGGTCGCGGCGACGCGTGTACGGGCTTCGACGATCAGGTCTGACAGGGTGCTGAGCACCCCATCGACGGGTACCCGTGCCTGCTGTTCCCAACGCGCAAAATCGGCGTCGAGCGAGCCACTGGAAAAGCCCAGTTCGTCGAGCTTTTCGCGGATGGTCGTACGATAGCCCTCCAGTTCCTCGTCGGGCACCAGCGTGGTAGTGACGCGTATCTGGCGCGCCACGCGATCGGCAAAATTGATCGGCTTTTCCTCGAACGTGGTGACGAGCGCCAGCAGCGAATCGATCATCTCGGCGATGTAGTCGTGCCGCAACGGGCTCTCTGCTTCCGCCGGCAGGCGGTCGCGCAGCGCTTCGAGCCGGGCAACGGCCTCGCCGTAATTGGCCAGCGGGGTTGGCTCCACCGGGCCGATGGCGACGGGGATCAGTCCTTCCTTGTCGAGAAAGCCATCGCTGCGGGGCGTGTTGCGATAGAGCAGGTCTATACCAGCGATAAGCTCAGCCAGTTCCTTGCCAAGTTTCATGGTGATGTTCCTAGACGTGACCGGCAACCGGCTTGGGGTGGTAGGGCGCTTCCATCAGGGCGACGTCCTCGTCGCTGAGCTTGACCTCAAGGGCGGCCACGGCGTCGTCAAACTGGTGCAGCTTGGAAATGCCGACGATGGGGGCGGTGATGCCCGGACGCGAGGCAACCCAGGCATAGGCGATCTGCGCGGGCGGGCGGCCATGTCGTTCGGCGACAATACGCACAGCGGCGACAACGGCATCGTCCTGCTGCTGCGAGCGGTCATAGAGCGCGCCGGCGGTCTTGTCGGTCTGCGAGCGCGTGGTGGCGGCTGCCGCATTGCCGGTGCGGCCAGCCAGACGGCCGCGGGCGAGGGGGCTCCAGGGAATGACGCCAATGCCTTCTTCGCGGCAGAGCGGCAGCATTTCGCGCTCTTCCTCGCGATAGATCAGGTTGTAATGCGGCTGCATTGACACGAAGGGCGCCCAGCCATTGGCCCGCTGCATGCCGAGGGCCTTCATGAACTGCCATGCATGCATGGAGGAAGCGCCAAGGTAGCGCACCTTGCCGGCGCGCACGACGTCGTTGAGGGCATCGAGGGTTTCCTCGAGCGGGGTCTCATAGTCGAAACGGTGCAGTTGATAGAGGTCAATATAGTCGGTGCCCAAGCGCTTCAGGCTGCCATCGACCGCTTCGAAGATGTGCTTGCGCGACAGGCCCCGATCATTGGGGTCCTGGCTCATGGGGTTATAGAGCTTGGTGGCCAGCACCAGCTTGTGGCGGGGCAGGGGCGAGAGCACGCGCCCCACCACTTCCTCGCTGGCACCGGCAGAATACATGTCGGCCAGATCGAAGAAATTAATTCCCAGATCAACGGCTTTCTTGATGATCGGGCGCGACGCTTCTTCGTCAAGCACCCAGGGCGCCCATTTGGATGAGCCGAAGGTCATGCAACCCAGTGCCAGTCGCGAGATCTTCAGACCGGTACGGCCGAGGTTGCTATATTCCATTAGAACACCTTGTCGAATTTGTACGAAGTTTGGCCGAGCTTTCCAACGCGGCTTTTGCCGATTCATGCTGAATTTGCGCAGGGAATGGCTGAATTTCGTGCATTTCTGCACACATTTGCAGCGAATGCAAACTATGTGCAAAAAAACTCCAATCCCTATTGCGCATGGCAAACCAGCTGTTACGGTTGAGGTGTACTGACACGGTAGAACACGCATGTTTCCGATTGATGCCTCAAGCATAGACAAGTCGCTGCCTGTTCCGGTGGGCACGCAACTGCATGGCTTGCTCAGCTACACGCTGGCATTCGGCGACCTGGCGCATGGCACCAAGCTGCAGTCGGTACGGCAGCTAGCGGCGGAACTTGGCATCGCGCCGATGACGGTCAGTCAGGTCTATCAACAGTTGCGCGACGAGGGCCTGATCGAGATGCGTCAGGGGCTCGGTGCGTTCATTGCCCGCGAACACAATGGTGCAGCCGATCAGGACCAGCCGATCAACGCACTACGCGCCGATATCGAAAAGGTCATCGGCAAGGCCGCGGCGCTCGGTGTGTCCACCATGGCGCTGGTGTCGATGATCAATGCACAGGCTCACTTGCGCCAGCCGAGCGTGGGCCTCCGTCTGGTGTTCGTCTGCATTTTTGAGGGCCCGGGGCGCGACTATGTCGAGCAGATCCGGCCTGCGCTGGGCGTCAATGACAGCATCCGCCTTGTGACGCTCAATAGCATCCGCAGCGCCGGTGCCGAGCGGGACGCCTGTATCCAGGCCGACCTGGTGCTGACCTTCATGCATCGCGAGGGGGAAGTGCGTGGCGTGCTCGGGGTCGAGAACGTCCTGGGGCTGCGCTTTATCCCCTCCCAGCAGACCAGACAGAACCTTGCCGGACTCGATCCGCGCAAGCGCGTCGCGGCTGTCACCCACTTCCAAGAATACATCGCGATCATGCGCCCAAGCGTGCGTGAATTCGCGCCCCATATTGCTGATGTGCGGGTCACATGGTCGTCGGCGCCGGACCTTCAAGAGGTCATCGGCGCCTGTGACGTGGTGATCTACGCCACGGGCGCCGACCACGTCGCCGACCTGGTACGCGCCAATGTGCAGTGTTTCGAATACCGCCACGCCCCCGATCCGGGTGCGCTGGACACTTCGCTGGTACCGCATCTGACCGCATTGCGGCAGCGGCGCGTTACGCAGGAAACCGCAGTGGAAGGGACCGCTGCGACCAATCCGGCCAATCTGGTCAGCCAGCCGGCCGCATAGACAAATCAAGCAAGGGATTAGGGAATGAAGAGCTTTCTGATGACGACCAGCGCCATTGTGGCGTTGAGCTTTATGCCTGTTATGGCCATGGCGCAGGATGCCCAGACCATCGTGATTGGCGCCGACGTCGACGCCGGTACGCTCGACCCACGCCTGACCCGCGACAGCACGGCCTCGCGCGCTGCCGACCTGATCCATTCGGGCCTCGTCCACATCACTCCGTCGCTGGAAGCGGTGCCGGACCTGGCCGAGAGCTGGGAAAATCCCGAACCGACCACATTCATCTTCAAGCTGCGCGAAGGCCTAACTTTCTCGGACGGCTCCCCGCTGACCGCTGAAGACGTCGTGTTCACCTTCACCACGCTGATCGACCCCGAATTCAACGCGCCGCAGCGCGCGCTGTACTCGCCCATCTCGGCTGTTGAAGCTGTCGATGCGCAGACCGTCAAGTTCACGCTAAGCGCACCCTATGCGCCGCTGCTAAGCTATCTCGACATCGGCATCGTCTCCAAGACGCTGGCCGAAGGCGGCACCGACATCGCGCTGAACCCGGTCGGCGCCGGCCCAATGAAGCTGGTGTCGTGGAACCGCGGCAGCGAGATCGTGCTTGAGGCCAATGACAGCTACTGGCGCGGTACAGCTGCAGTCGAGAACGTTCAGATCAAGATCATCGGCGACAACTCGGCACGCGCTCAGGCGTTCGAAGCTGGCGATCTTGACATCATCCAGTCCCCGCTGTCGCCCCAGGATATCGAACGCCTCGCGGCCGACGATCGCTTCGGCAATGCGATCATTGCTGGTCTGGGCGTCAACTACCTGAACTTCAACATCAACGACCCAATGCTGGCCGACTCCAAGATGCGCCAAGCATTTGCCATGCTGGTGGATCAGGAAACCATCGTCGGCGACATCTATCAGGGCGTCGACCAGGTCACGCATTCGATCCTGCTGCCATCCTCGTGGGCCTATACCGACACCATCTCGCAGCCGACCTTCGACGTTGAAGGCGCTGTTGCGCTGTTCAACGAACTAGGCTGGACCGACAGCAATGGCGACGGCACGCTCGACAAAGACGGCGCCGACCTGGCGATCACCCTCGCGACCCACAGCGAGGATCCCAACCGCGTACAGACCGTGGAATTCCTGCAGGCCGTCTTTGAAAGCGCCGGCGTGAAGGCCACAGCCCAGATTACCGATTGGCCGTCGTTCTCGACCAATTACGTACAGGCGGGCAAGCACCAGATCGCGCTGCTCGGTTGGCTCAACATCGTCGATCCCGATCGCCTGATGTTCGCCCAGTTCACCACCGGCGGCCCGTCCAACTGGGGTGGGTACAGCAATCCTGAAGTCGACGCACTGCTGCAGGAAGCCCGCTCGACCCTCGAAACGCCGGCTCGTGTCGCAGCCTACCAGAAGGTTGCAACGATCCTGGCTAAAGAGCTGCCCTACTACGTCACCTCGGCTCAGGGCTACCAGATGTTCTACGCCAAGGACCTTCCAGTGGAAGTTCAGGCCACTCCGCGCGGCAACTTGCGCGGCGTGATCGGCTTCAACGACTAAACTATACGGTTTCCGGCCGGCGCGCTGCGCTGGCCGGGTCTCCTGCCTGATTGAAGGACTACGTCATGACGTTTTCGCAGCGCCTGAGCGCCGACTATTATGCATCGGTGCATCGCGATATCCGCGCCCGAATGGCCGAAACCGGCGTCGACGTGTTGCTGCTCGATTCAAATGACGACGTCATCTATACGACCGGCTTTTCCCATTACACGACCGAGCGTCCGGTGGTGTTCGCACTGACCCAGGCCGATGCCTATCTGCTAGTGCCAGAACTGGAGCGCCATCACGCCAGCGAGCAGAACACTGCCGCCGAGCTGGTGGTGTATTTCGAATTTCCCGGCCGCGATCGCCCCTTTTCCGTGCTGGCGCGCAGGCTAGGTGACCTCAAGGGCGTGATCGCCCATTCGCCCGGCATATCGTTTGGGCGGGTACCCCAGATCGCCGCCGCCTTCCCCAACGCCCGGGTAGTGGCTTCAGGTATTGTCGGGCAGATGCGGCTGACCAAGCGTCCCGAGGAACTGGCGCTGCAGCGCGAGGCCGCGCGCATTTCGGACTCCATGGTGAGCGCGGGCGTCGCCCTGATCGGCGAAGCGCTGCGCACCGGCAGCCTGATGCCGACCGAAATCGAGATCGAATCCCACATCATTCGCCACGCGCTCGACACCATGTATCGCGAGCATGAGGATGTCATGCTGGTGCAGGGCACAGCGGGCGGGCTGGTCTATTCCGGCCAGCGCTCGGCTTTCCCCCATGGCATGCCCACCGGCCATCGTCCGCAACGGGGCGAGAGCATGATCCTGTCGCTGGGCTGCCGCGTCGGTGGCCGCGCCGCCGAGAGCGAGCGCACCTTCATTCTGGGTGAGCCTAGCAAGGAACAGGAAAAATTCTACACCATCGCGCAGCAGGCTCAGGCCATCGGCACGGCCGGCCTTGTCGCCGGCGCGACTTGTGCCGCAGTCGATGATCGGGCTCTCGCCTTTATCCGCGACTCCAACATGAGCCAGTATTGTCTGCACCGTGTCGGTCACGGCATGGGCGTGATGTTCCATGAGCCGCCCTGGGTCGAGAGTGGTGACGACACGGTGCTGCTCCCCGGCATGGTGTGTTCGTCCGAGCCGGCGCTCTACGTGCCGGGCCTCGGCGGCTTTCGCCTCGCCGATACCGTGCTGGTGACCGAAACGGGTCCCGACAGCCTGACCAAGTTCCCACGCAAACTCGACGAGATCGTGATTGCCTGATCCCCTTACCCCCTGACCGCAAGAAAGGAGTCGACGCAATGGTAGCCTATGTCCTCCGCCGGCTTCTGCTGCTTATCCCCATGGCCATCGGCATGGTTGTCGTCACCTTCGGCCTGCTGCTGCTCATTCCCGGCGATCCGGCCTCCGTGCTGCTCGGCCAGGATGCGACGCCCGAAGCCATCCTCAACCTGCGCAATACGCTGGGCCTGAACGATCCCTGGTATATCCGCCTCTGGGACTATTCGGCCGCGCTGCTGCAGGGCGACATGGGGCGCTCAATCTTCCAGAACCAGCCGGTCTCCGAGATTATCTTCGGCCGTCTGGGCGCGACGATCGAGCTGGCCGTGGTGGCCCTGCTGCTGGCGACCCTTATCGGGCTGACGCTGGGCGTCGTGGCAGCGATCCGTCAAGGGTCGTGGATCGACACGGTCACCATGTTGTTTGCCCAGCTTGGGGTGTCGATGCCGGTCTATTGGCTGGGCCTGCTGCTGATGCTGCTGTTTGCGGTGCAACTGGGTTGGCTGCCCTCGATCGGCCGGGGCGTGCCGCTGCATGAAGCGGTTGTGGCTGCCTTAACCGGACGTCCGCAGGTCCTGTGGGATTCCCTGACCCATATGGCGCTTCCGGCGCTGGCGCTGGCTGCCAATTCGGCGGCCATCATCTCGCGGCTGGTACGCGCTTCGATGCTCGAAGTGCTGCGCGAAGACTTCGTGCGTACCGCCTATTCCAAGGGCCTGCGCCGGGGTCGCGTGGTCATCCATCATGCCCTGCGTAACGCGCTGCTACCGGTGCTCAGCGTCATTGGCCTTCGCTTCGGCGCGCTGCTGGGCGGCGCGGTAATCACCGAATCCATCTTTGCCTGGCCTGGTCTTGGCCAGCTCACCATCGCCGCCATCTCGCAGCGTGACCTGCCGCTCATTCAGGGCATCGTGCTGACCTTCGCCATCGTCTTCGCGCTGGTCAATCTGGTGGTCGACCTCCTCTATGCAGCGGTCGATCCGCGTATCCGGCTCGGGTGATATCAATGCGTCTGCCTAAAGCTCTTTCGAACATCTCCCTCGTCGTGGGGCTGGTGATCTCCCTTGCGATCATTCTCTGCGCCATCTTCGCTCCCTATGTGGCGACCCACGGCGTCGAGCAGATGGACATGCGCAACCGCTTTGCTGGCCCATCGGTCGAGCATTGGCTGGGCACCGACAATTTCGGCCGCGATCTGTGGTCACGTCTGGTGTTCGGCGCCCGCATCTCGCTCACCATCGCCATTATCTCGGTGGTCTGCTCGGCGGTGATCGGCACCGTGGTGGGTCTGGTCGCGGGCTATTTCGGCGGCTGGGTCGATCAAGTCCTGATGCGCATCACCGACGTGTTTCTGGGTTTCCCGGCTATCGTTCTGGCGCTGGCAATCGTCGCCGTTCTGGGGCCGGGCGTGCTCAACGTGTCCTTCGCGATCATCGTGGTGGCTTGGACCGAATATGCCCGGGTCGTGCGCTCTACCACGCTGGTACTGCGCGAGCAGAATTATGTGCAGGCGGCCCGTGCCCTGGGCGCGAGCCCGGCGCGCATCATCTTCAAGGAAGTGATGCCCAATGCGCTCGGCCCGATCATCGTGCTGTCCTCGCTGGGTCTCGGCACCGCCATCATTTCGGAATCGGCGCTCAGCTTTCTCGGCTTTGGCCTGCCGCCGCCCACCCCCACTTGGGGCTGGACGCTGGCTTACGGCACCAAGTTCATGCGCGACGCGCCGCTGCTGTCGATCATTTCGGGCGCGACCATCATGCTCACCGTTCTCGGCTTCAATCTCCTCGGCGATGGGCTGAGGGACGTTCTCGATCCACGCCAGCTGTCACGCGGCGGGGCAAAGGCCGGCAAGGCCAAATAGTTTAAGGAAAATTGGAATGGTAAAGTCCATCAATCAGCTTCGCCCGAAGTTCACCACCAATGCCGATGGCAGCGATGGCGTGCTGTTCATCCATGAGCTGGTCGGCGAAGAAGACGGTCCGACGATCGGCATTTCCGCTTCGATCCACGGTAACGAGAACACCGGATCGCAGGCTATTCTCGAGCTGTTCCGCATCATCAAGGACATGCCGCTCAAGGGCCGCATCCTGCTGCTGCCGGTTGCCAACCCCCAGGCTTTCGCGGTCAACGAACGCTTCAACACGATCGACAAGGTCGACCTCAACCGCCAATTCCCCGGCAGCCCGACCGGCACCTACAGCCAGCAGCTGGCTCATGCGCTGACCGAGCAGTATTTCAACGTCATCGACGTCCATATCGACCTGCATAGCGGTACCGACCGGCCGACCGTGGACTATGTCTACATCTGGAATGACGAGAACCTGTCGCGCGCCTTTGGCTCCAAGCTGCTCTACCGCCCGGTCGAGACCAAGCAGGGCACCGTGTTCGGCGGCACCACCAAGTCCGTGACCATCGACAAGCGTAATATCCCTGTCGCCGTGATCGAGCTCGGTGGCGGCATCATCGACCAGACGCCATATCTCAAGCGCACTGTCGATGGCATCCTCAACATGTTGCGCTCCAAAGGCGTGATCCCGGGCGATGTGGTTCCCAATCCAAAGCAGATCGTCGTTACCGAGCTGGCTGGCGTGCGTCCGACCCAGGGCGGTTGGATTGAGACGCTAGCTCCCGCCAATGGCGAAGTCATCACGGGCGACCAGCTGCTGGGCCGCGTCGTCAGCCCCTACAACTTCGAGGTGCTCGAAGAGATCAAGACCCCGTTCGCCAATGGCGTGATGATCATGCAGCACCTGACGCGCAACCTCGTTCAGAGCGGCGACTATGCATACATGGTCGGCAATCTCGATGGCGCAACCGACTGACGATTTGCATCGCGACGCCCCGGCGGCGCAGACAAGGCAAGGAAATCTACACGATGAGCGACCACCCCCCCTTCTCTGAGGCACCCGTCCTGCAGGTCACAGATCTGGAAATCCAGATCCGGGGCGCCAATGGGTCGTTCACCGTGGTTTCCGACATGAGCCTGTCGGTCAAAGCCGGCGAAACGCTATGCATCGTCGGCGAGAGCGGCTGCGGCAAATCGATGACGGCACTGGCGTTGCTGCGCCTCCTACCGGAGGCGGCCCAAGTCAGCTCGGGCAAAATCCTGATCGATGGCGAGGACTTCCTCGCCATGAGCCCCCACCAGGTTGAGGATTTCCGTGGCGATCAGATCGCGATGATTTTCCAGGAACCGCTGACGGCCCTCAACCCGGTTATGCGGATCGGCGAGCAGATCGCCGAGTCCGTCCGCCAACACCGCAAATGCTCCCGCAAGCAAGCCAATGAGCGGGCCATCGAGGCGCTGCAACTCGTGCAGATGCCCGACCCGCGGCGCCGGGCAGGACAATATCCGCATGAGCTGTCGGGCGGTATGCGTCAGCGCGCCATGATCGCCTTGGCGCTGGCCTGCGACCCCAAGATCATCATTGCTGACGAGCCGACCACGGCGCTGGACGTGACCATCCAGGCCCAAATCCTGGGACTGATCTCGGACCTGCAGAAGCGGCTCGGAACCGCGCAAATTCTCATCACCCACGATCTGGGCGTGGTGTCGGAAGTGGCCGACCGCGTCATCGTGATGTATGCCGGTCGGCGCGTCGAAGAGGCGAGCATTTTCGATCTCTTCGATCGCCCCTTCCATCCATATACGATCGGCCTGATGGGCGCGGTGCCGCGCCCCGGCGCTTCCGCCGATGCCGGCGACCGCCTGGCCGATATCGCGGGCACCGTGCCCCCGCTTTGGGACTTGCCTGCGGGCTGTGCTTTTGCGCCGCGTTGCCCCAATGCCTCGGCACGATGCCTCGAGGAACGTCCACCCTTTGAAGAAAAACGGCCCGGCCATTGGGCCGCCTGCTGGGAGCATAATAATGCAGCCTGATAGCGGACCGCTCCTGAGCGTCGACAATCTCCAGGTCCACTTTCCCATTCGCGCCGGGGTACTCCAGCGCCAGGTCGGGGCCGTCAAGGCCGTCGATGGCGTCAGCTTCACGCTCGGGCGGGGCGAAACGCTCAGCCTCGTGGGCGAAAGCGGCTGCGGCAAGTCCACTACGGGGCTCGCGCTGATGGGGCTGGTCAAGCCGACAGGCGGGCAGGTCAATTTTGACGGCCAGGCGATCCGGAGCTTTGGCCGTACCGAGCTCAAGAGCTATCGGCGCCGCATGCAGATCGTCTTTCAGGACCCCTTTTCCTCGCTCAATCCGCGCCAGCGGGTTCGCGATATCATCCGCGCGCCACTCGACATCCACAAGGTCGGCACCGTGGCCGAGCGCAAGGATCGCGTCGCCGAACTGATGGAGCGGGTGGGCCTGCGTCTCGACCAGGCCGAAAATTACCCACATCAGTTTTCTGGCGGCCAGCGCCAGCGGATCGGCATTGCCCGCGCCCTGGCGCTCAAGCCGGATGTGATCGTCTGCGATGAGCCGGTGTCGGCGCTCGATGTATCGGTGCAGGCACAGATCCTCAACCTCCTGGGCGATCTGCAGCGGGACCTCGGCGTTTCCTATCTTGCGGTGTCGCATGACCTCGGCGTCGTCGAATATATCTCGCATCGGGTTGCGGTGATGTATCTGGGACGGATTGTCGAAATCGCGCCCAAGGCGAAGATTTTCGCCATGCCGACCCATCCCTATACCGAACTGCTGATGCGCTCGGCGCCGTCGCTAGATCCGCGCAATCGCCACCAGTTCAGTGCCAACAACGACGATATCCCGAGCGCGACGCGCAAGCCCTCGGGTTGCGCGTTCCACACCCGCTGCCCGCTAGCAACCGACGTGTGCAAGCGCATCGACCCCGAGCTAACCGCGCGTGATGACGGCAGGCTCGTCGCCTGCCATCACAAGTAGATTTTTGAGCTTTCAGGACCGAACATGACTTCGAGCTATCTCTTCACTGGCGGCCGCGTTCTCGATGCGGAGGCCGGAATGCTGCGCGATGGCCTCGATGTGCTGGTGACCGGCGATCGTATCGTGGCGGTAGGGACGGACATTTCAGCGCCCGAGGGCACGATCGAGATCGCGCTAGCCGGCCGCACGCTGATGCCGGGGCTGATCGATTGCCATGTGCATGTCGTCGCCGAAACGCTCGACCTGTGGGGCAACATGATTGCCCCATCTTCGCTGGCCACCTTGCGATCTGCCCGCGTCATGGAAGAGGCGCTGCTGCGCGGCTTCACCACCTTGCGCGATCTGGGCGGCGCCGATCACGGGCTGGTGCGGGCAGTCGATGAGGGTCTGATCGATGGCCCGCGCCTGGTCATCTGCGGCAAGGGTCTGACCACCACCGGTGGCCATGCCGACCTGCGCTCGCGCAGCGATGATCGGCCGGGGTTGTTTTCCGACCGCGTCGGGTCGATGGGGCTGATCGTCGATGGCGTCGACAATGTCCGCGCCGCCTGCCGCACCATGATCAAGGAAGGCGCCAGCTTCATCAAGGTGATGGCCAATGGCGGCGTGTCCTCGCCCAATGACCCCATCCATTCGATCCAGTATTCGCGCGACGAAATCGCCGCCATGGTGGAAGAGGCCGCAAATGCCGGGCTCTATGTGTCGGCTCATGTCTATACCGACAAGGCTATCGCCCGCTGCGTCGAACTCGGCGTGCATTCGCTGGAACATTGCAACCTGATCGAGCCCGAAACGGCCCGCGCTGCGGCCGAAAAGGGCTGCATCGCCGTGCCGACGTTGGTGGCCTATGACGCGCTGGCCATTGAAGGCGAAGCGCTGGGACTGGGTGTGGCCGAATTTGCCAAGATCGAAGTGGTCCGCAGCGGCGGGCTGCGCTCGCTCGAAGTGATGCGCGATGCGGGCCTGCCGATGGCATTCGGCTCGGACTTGCTCGGGCAGCTGCGCAAATATCACGGCATGGAATTTGAACTGCTGGCCAAGGTGCTGACGTCGGCGGAGATTATCCGGTCCGCGACCATAATCGGGGCGCGACTGTGCCGGCTTGAAGGGGAGGCGGGCGTCATCGCCGAGGGGGCTTCCGCAGACATTCTGGTGGTGGATGGCAATCCCCTGGAAGACCTTTCCTTGCTGCAGGACGACGGCTCTCATATGTCCTTCATCATGACGCGCGGACGCTTCGCCAAACACCAGCTGGGCTGAACGTCTGCAGGCATTGAAGGTGTTGCATGCTCCTGGGATTGTTCGTTTTGCTGGCCTGCCAGCTTGTCGGCGAGGTGATCGCCCGCGGCCTTGGCCTGCCGATTCCGGGCCCGGTCATCGGCATTGTACTGCTGTTCATCGTTCTGGTCGTGCATGGTCGGCTAAGCCGGCCTGAGGCGGCAGAGCAGGGGGAGGTAGCCAAGGTCGCCGATGGCCTTCTGGCCAATCTGGGCCTGGTGTTCATTCCGGCCGGGGTCGGCATTTCCCAGCATTACCAACTCATCCTGGACAACGGCTTCGCCCTCGTCGCGGCGCTGGTGATATCAACGGTTCTGACCCTGATCGTGTCTGTTGGCGTGTTTCGTGGCGTAAGCCGCATCGTTGCCCGCCGGGAGAACCGACTGTGAGCACAGCGCCCAATTTTGACCTCTGGATCTATCTGTCCACAAGCCCGCTGCTGTGGCTGACCATGACCATCGGGGTATTTCTGGCCGCCCAGCGCATCGCCAAGGCCAGTGGCTACCACGCCGCCGTCAACTCGGTGCTGATCACCATCGTGGTTACGGCCGTGGTCTTGCAACTGACCGGCACCAGCTACGCACTCTATTTCGGAGGCGCCCAGTTCATTCACTTCATTCTCGGCCCGGCAACAGTGGCGCTGGCGGTGCCGCTCTATCGCAGCCGGAGCCTCGTGCGGGCCTCGGCCCTGCCCATCATCGTGACGCTTCTGGTTGGGGCGCCCTTCGCCATCCTGTCGGCGACCGGAATTGCCCTGCTGATCGGTGCCAGTTCCGAAATCATTGCGGCACTGGTCCCCAAATCGGTGACAGCCGGCATCGCGGTCGGCATAGCGGGCGAGATCGACGGCGAGCCGGGCCTCACGGCCGTGCTGGTCATCGCCACCGGCATTCTGGGTGCGTTAATCGTCACGCCACTGATGGATGCGCTCAAGATTACCGACTATGCCGCGCGGGGTTTCGCCGCCGGGCTCACGTCGCACGGCATCGGTACGGCCAGGGCCTTTCAGGTGGACCAGATCGCCGGCACGTTTGCCGGACTCGCAATGGCATTGAACGGCCTAGCAACAGCGATGTTCGTCCCCCCGATCTTTCAGTACATTGTGCATTCGTGAACAGCAATCAGGAATAAGGCGCATTGCGGACCGGCCGCTTCCGACCCCATGCACGAACCCGCTTTGCGGGAGGGCGGGTGCGGCGTGGTCGCGGTTTCATTATAGACTTGGGATCAAGCCGCACCTGATCTGACGATGGAGTTCCCTTCAACCAGAGGAACTTGCCATGG
>NZ_JBTMWV010000038.1:0-15684 GCF_054489345.1 Devosia sp. A369
GAACTCTTCAGGCAGATCCCAGCCCTGGAGAGGTGCCGCCTGATCCAGGGCGTTGATCTTTTGCTCGATCAGCGGCAGGTAATGCAGCGGATCGAAGACGACGTCTTCGCGGTCCCAGCTCCGGGTCTTGGAACTATTGGGGGCAACATGCACATAATGGTCAGCGCCGCGGTTATGGCAACTCTTGCCTTTACCATCCCAGTTGACGCCGCTGAACTGGTGGGAGCAATCGTGCCGCCCTACCCCAACGGCATGCTCAGCGACATGGGCACATGTATCCCGATGGGAGAGGATTTCTGCGCCTACTCAATTGCAGCACTCAACGAGCAGGACGGGTCGGTGTCGGCGGTCCCTGGGCAAAAGCTTCTCGATCATGCCGACGGCATCCCGAGTTGGGAAATCATCGCCTCACTTGACGTTCCCGAGCGGACCGAGGGGCAACTTTGGGCCTTTGAGGAATGCTATGTGGATGATGTCCCCGATCCCTCGGTGATTGGTCTGGTCCGGGCTAAAGATATGGGCGGATGGCTGCAAACCGAAGATACCCTTTGGGCGGTGCGGTTTGATGTTCGTTCCAATCAACTCATGCAGCTCGATTCCGCTCACGTGAAATGCGTCTTGCCAGGATCTTGAGCCCCGGCTTGTGCGGGCAACGATAAAGGGCCCCGCCGGCTTTCGCTTGGCGGGTCGCTTCGGGCGATCGACGGGTCAGGCCTCCGGACCGGCCTATCTTTTTTTGATGGTCTGAAGATCTAGCACTGCGGTGAACCCTTCCACTCCGTTGCCGCTGCCAATCCCTTCGATTTCCGCGTGCAACTGGATCGTGTCGTCATCAACGCGCTCGGTTTGCATTGAGAGGACGTTGATGTCCTCCCAGGTCAGTGGTGCGGCCCCGCTTTTCGGCTCATACCTCACCGTGAATGGAACAGATGACCTATGCTGCAGCGTTTCAGGGTCCAGCGAAAACTCTAAACGTATCTCTGCCTGCCCGGCTTGTGGATTCACGGTTGGGTGAGCACTGACAACCACGAACACGTCGTTGGGCGCTATATTGACGCCGCCCAACAACATCGGCTTGAGCACCTGCCACGACGCGGTATGGATCTCACGCCCTGGCTCGTTCGGCACGGTGTTCCATGTCGTATAGTGTTGGTGCGAATCCGCGCCCAGCATAAACGCTACAGTACCTGTAGCCTCGTAGACCGGCATTTCCTGGGCCGCGGCCGGGCCTAGCAACAACCCCGCCACAGCGAAAACAGTCATCCTCATCTCAACACTCCCTCCACCTTATTCGAGGCGGCCTACTAAATAGTCCGGTCATGAGGCTGACTGGCAATCGATGGCCAGCATGCCGGCTCCGACGAGATTACCGTCCTGATCCCGCAACACGAGGTCGCGGACGGTAATGGCTGTGCCGGAAACCTCGACGTCAAAGCCATCTGCAATCAGTTGTTCGCCCGGACTGTCGAACACCGAAGCGATATCGAAACCGACACTCAGATGGCGACCGGTCGAGCTGAGTTCGAAGAAAATCAGCCGCCCGTCGGGATCGGTGCCAGGTCCCTGGATTTCTATGTCATGCTGGCCATCTTCAACCCACATGCCGCACGTGTCAGGACTGAAAATATAGCGCCCGCTTTCCGTTGCCAGAATTCCACCTCGACCGTCCAAAGTTGGTAACTCGGCGGTGTTTGAAACCTGATCAGCGACGACGGCACCGGCCAGCGTGATAGACATAATGGCCGTGAGGCCAATCAATCGGGCGAACATATGCTTCCTTATCCGGGGACGACAGACCAAGGCAGTATGGCCATTAGGCCCGCGTGATCAACCCACCGTCAGCGAACAAGGAAATTCCACATCGCCGCCTGCCGGGATGGACGAAGGAGACCAAACGAGCACGCTACTACTCGCTGCCGCGGCGCGTTTCGCAGGCTCGTGGGATATTGGTGTATGTGACACGGCACCGCTCCTCAATAGCATCCTCCTGGCATCGTCAGGGGTGACGAATTGTTATCGTTGGCCGCCTATCGTCCATCGGCGTGGGGGCTGAACATGAATCTCTTTCCGAAGTCGGTACGGTGGACGCTTGGCGTCTTGGTTATTCTCCTCTTGGCCTACATCCTGATCGGGAGCTGGCAGGCGTCGCGGCTCCTCGAAAGCACATTACGTGTTGGCGCGGCGACCGCGCAGAACGCTGGCTGGCCAGCACCCGAGGTGCCGGCCGATATCGGCTATCAGGGAGATCCTAACCGCGCCTTTGGTTACCAGTTCGAGAGCATCGATATCGACGGTCCGTTGGGCCAACTGCCCGCCTGGTTCATCCCAACTGAGTCACCTGGCGCGGCGGCGCCGTGGGCGCTATTTGTTCACGGCATCGGCGGCGGCAGAGAAAATGGCTACCGTTTCCTTCCAACATTTCACGATGCCGGACACCCGGTCTTGTTGATCAGTTATCGCGATGACAGCGGTGCGCCCGTCGACCCTAGCGGGCTCTATGCATTTGGCCTTACCGAATGGCCAGACCTTGAGCGCGCCGTTCGCTACGCTTTGAAAAATGGGGCGCCGTCCGTCATTTTGATTGCTGAGTCGATGGGCGGCGGCATCGTCGGTCAGTTCATGCTTCACTCGGAACAGAGTGAAGCGATTTCTGCGATTGTCCTTGATGCCCCTGCCCTTAGTTTCGACGCCATCCTGACCGACCAGATCGAGAAGATGCATTTACCACTCGCCCCGATCCTGGCGCGGGGGGCTCTGCTCTTTAGCGACTGGTTCTCAACAGTGCCCCTTGGGGAGGCGGAAACTACGGAGGCGCTCGCACGCTTGGATAAACCGTTGTTTTTGTCTCACGGATTCATTGACCAGATCGTGCCGATCGGCAGCAGTGATCGTCTCGTCGCAATGCGCAGCGCTCCAACGTCCTACCTCCGCACTGCAGCGGGTCACATCCAGTCTTGGAAGCTCGATCCAGCGCAGTATGAAGCAAACCTCCGGGCGTTTCTGTCGACGCTGTAAGGCCGCCCACTGGTAAACTCGTGAGAAAGGTGTCGAACCTGGTTCAGCGCAAAGAGAGGCCAGCGAGGCCTACACTCGACGGCAACCCCGCTCTTGCAGCTCGGCATACCTATCGCGGAAAAGCTGCGGCGTGACGGCGACGCGGCGTTCGAAAGCAGTGCACGGCGGCGAGAAAAGACCTAACGGCTCTACGACGGATTTCAACGACAGCCCGTATGTGAGCAGCAAGCGTGCCGCGCCATGCCGCGCGATCTCCACCAAGCGGGGCTTTTTGTTGCCATTATCGCGGTGTCTGATGCCGCTTGGCCTCTAAAGGCTCGGGATGGTGACCTCGAGCCTCCGGTTCAAACGCTACTCTCCCAGTAATTCTATTTGAACACCGGGACTAAGGGCGAATACCGCGACGAGCGGAAATCGCGCCTCATGCGGTTGAGGCCTCACTGCGTTGTTTCCTGAACTTGCCCCTGCTTGGGCAGGGCTTTTTGTTCTCCGCAACCTGCAGCATGACGAGCGCGTTGCCTCAAGACAAGGAGGCCCTATGGCGACGTTCAAACTAATCGACAATGACCTAGCCCAAGAGATTGTGGACAGCGTCGTCGTCTCAATCGGGCCAGCGGTCGCCAGCGTTTCCAACGCGATGGATGGCGATGTCCACACCGAAGAGGGCTATCCTATTCTCAATGGGCTTGTGGCTGCACAACGTGACGCACAGTCACGACAGCAGACTGTGATCTACGTCGTTCTCGAGCCTGACGCTCAATGGGACGAAACATGGGGCGCGCTCCACCCTCAGGATTGAGCTGCCTGGGCGGGTGCGCTATCCTCCCAGCATGCCGCCTTACCTTTGGACCACAGATGACGATGAAGTGGCGCTCGACGCTGTCACCGTTGGCATTGGATTTGATAGCACGGCGCTGCTGGCTGCCGACCTGCCCGCTGAGCCACCTACGGCAAAGGTCTATTGGCCGGAGCGCAACTCCAAGGCGAGCATATCCACGCGCGATCCGAAGGGCCATTCGATCCGCCGGTAGCGCTCTCCTACGCGGAGATCATCGCAGAACGCTATGGCTTCACCCGCGTTGTGGTATCGATCCAGAACCGAGACCTGTGGCACGATAGCTGGGGAGTGCTTCGCGAGCAGGAAGGCTTTGATTGATGTGCGGACGCCTCGCCCGCTCGAAACGCCGAAATCAGCGTGGTCCGGTCGGTATCATTGTGGCAACGGCGCGTTCGTTGGCTCGATCGCTCGGCGCCAGCCCCGCGGCGACGCCGTCGCGATTTGCCTCGGGCTGGCCCTGGCTCATCTTGCGCTTGCCTTCGATCCAGACGATGGGCATCGAGCCCCCAATGGTTGCGAATTGGTATCTGGGACCGTTCACATAACTGCCCACAGAATGAGCACCTCAACGCCAGATCAGTCGAACTAAAGCCCGCTCACCCGTTTAGACTGGGGGCACCGTCAAGACGGCGCTTTTGGTAGGTGCAGCAGTAGCGCGTCCAATAGTCAGAGGCTCGCTGGTCCCAAAGAGGATTACTAACCTGCCCACGCCCGCGGTCGCTAAGCTCAACCACCTTCGAGCTCTGCCGATCTGTACGTGCATACAGGTCACCCGCCGGCGCAGGGGGATCAGCGCACATTGGCGGCCGGAAAGCGATCCGCCGACCCTAGGAAGTTCCGGCCGCGCGGCCCAACAAAGGCCTCCCCAAGCACCTGCAGCCATTCCTCTGCCCCGACGCCCATCGCCGCAGGATCGGCGGGGACGTCAAGACTGTTGAGGAATTGGCGGAGCTTGACGGGAGCCCCATTTAGGTCACCAAAGATGCTCCTCAGCGCCTCGTCGCACGCGGTATTGATGCCAAGCGCCGCGACCATCACCTCCGGCAGACTGAACGAGCAGGCGATGCCGTGCACGACGCCATGGTGCAGGGTGATCGGATACGAGATGTTGTGCGCCAGCGCGGTCATAGTATTGGAAAACGCCAGCCCGGCATTGGTCGAACCGCGCGCCATCAGCTCTCGCGCCTCGGCGTCGCCGAGGTCTGTTTGGAGGCGCGGAAGGGCAATGACGATGTCGCGAGCTGCCGCAATGGCAAATGTGCGTGTCACCGGATTGGCGTTGACGTTCCAGATGCTTTCAAGCGCGTGCGACAAGGCATCAAGCCCGCTGGCGCGCGTCATGCTCCAAGGCAGCGAGGCAGTAATTTCTGGGTCGACCAGAACGGCCTCGGCATATAGGTCCTGATGGTTCAGCGACAGCTTGCGGTCGGTTTCCGGGTCCCAGATGGTCGCCCATTTGGTCAGATCGCTGCCGGTACCCGCCGTGGTGGGAATGGCAATGATCGGCAAGGCCTGGCGCTCGATAGTGGCGCCGGTTTCCAGATAGTCTCGCACGAGTTCGAACTGCAGGTGCCCGGCAGCGAGGAACTTGGCGGCGTCGATGACCGATCCGCCGCCCAGGGCAACGACAACCTCAACGGTGCTGTCGAGCGTCGCCAGCTGTGCGCAGATGGGCTTGAGCATGGACAGCGACGGATTGGGCTCGATCGCGTCTACGACCGCAACCGGGGATCCGGCGAGCGCGGCAACTTTCTCCCGCCACGGCATCATTGGCGCGTCGGGATGGGTCACCAGCAGATAGCGGCGTCCGGCGACGAGCTTGCCGATGTCGGCGATCACGCCGTTGCCGAAGCGCAGGTTGACCGGGTTGAAGTAGGTCCATGCGCTCATGGCTTGTCTCCGCCCAGCAAGCGGGCGTTGATGGCCTCGATCACCGGCATGAGGTCGGCGATGGTGTCGATGGTGTAGTGGGCGCCCGCCTCGCGGAGCACGCCCTGCGCCCGCTGCCGGTGTGCGTCTTGCGCGCCCTCGTCCAGCGCCTGCCAATCGGCGAGCGACAGACCGATTTCATTGCCGCTGGCAATGATGCCGATAGCCCACATGCCGGCAGCGCGTGCCGACACCAGACCCGTCGGGCTGTCGTCCACCACCACGCAGGCGCACACATCGGGCGCTCCGAGCGCGATGGCATTGTCCAGCACCATGTCCGGATAGGGCCGTCCGCGTTTGACGTCGCTAACCGTAACACAATGATCGGGCTCATATCCCTGCACCTTGGCCAGCGGCATCAGGCCATTCATCACGCTGCGGGGATAGCCCGTGGTGCTGCCGATGGCGATGTCGCGGCTGCGCAGCGCGGCGATGGTGTCCAGCGCACCGGGAATGAGAGCACTGTAGCGAGCGCAGTTGATCTCATCGATGCGCAGGAACGCCGCGTAGAGGCGATCCACATCCGCCTGTGTAGAAGCACCGCCTTTGCCCGCCTGCCAGCGCTGGGCAACGGCCGGCTTGGCCAGGATCATCTCGAGGTGTTCGCGCTTGGCGGCGCCCATGGGCGCGCGCGCCTCGGCTTCGGTAATGGCCACGCCGTCCGCGGCAAATGCCTCGCGGAACGCCGCGACGGGTGCAATGCATCCAAAGTCAAGAACCGTGCCGGCCCAATCGAAAATGGCGGTCGAAACGGGGCCGCGGAAGTTGTGCCCCAGCATGTCAGTCTTGTTCATAGTCTTGCCTAACGGATTTTGTCTCAGAACCACATCGGGTTGGACCAGGCGCAGCGGCCCTGTGCGTCCATCACGACCAGTCGGCCCCATTGGCCGGTGAAGCGATCCAGCGGCAGTCGAGCCTGTGTGATGCCGTCGCCGGAGGTGAAGGCAGACAAAGCATTGTGGCCGAGCAGCATGACCTGGGCCGCAGCAGAGCATTCGATGACCAGCTCGTTGCCGTCCTGGCTCATCGCCAGAATTTCAGGACTCTGGGTCGAGTAATAGGTGCCTGCCTTGAGGGCAGCCAGCAGCGCTTCGGGCGTGTTGGCCTCGGATTTGACCATCACCCAGCCGCCAAAGGCATCGCGGTTTTCGTCGCCGGGAATGTTGAAATGCGCGTCGTCGCAGGCGAGCGCGTTGATCTTGCGGCCCGACATCAGCAGATCATCGAGGAAATAGCTGCCGCCGCCACGGGAGGCGTGAATCTGGCTGGTGTGATTGTAGACCTCAACCGCGTGGGCATTGACGATGGCCTTGGCGTCTTGCTGAGTCAGCCCGTACCATTCGGGATGCGGAATGGCGACGAAAGCGCCGGCCTGGAACGCGCGCTCAGCCAGCTGAGGTCCGGTTTCGTCGTCGCCGGTCGGTGCAAAATCAGCAGGCAGGCCAATGGCCAGGATATGCCAATGATCGCCACCTTGCGTTGCATTGGCGTGCAGTTCAGCACCGAGAATGGTGGTGAAGCTATCGGTACGATAGCCGGTCGTATCGGTCAGCGGAAAGTCGAACTTGCCCAGGAAATGGTCCGACAGGCAGAGGAAGTCATAGCCACGCTCGCGGTAGCGGCGGCACACTTCTTCTGGCGACAGCTTGCCGTCGGAGCGGTTGGAGTGCGTGTGCAGATTGCCCTTCCAGAATTGACCGGGAGCATTGAAAGCATCGAGAGACATGGTCTTAATCCAGTTCATGAATTGAAAAATTATCTAGCTTGGAAGCTCGAGGGTGGGCCGGTCGCGCAACAGGGCTTGGGTGATCTCGTGCTGCGGCCTGTCGAACACGGCGTCGATGGCGCCCTCTTCGACCAGATTGCCGCCATGCATGATGGCGACGCGGTCACACAGTTCGCGCACGACCCCGAGGTCATGGGAGATGAACACCATGGTGAGGCCGGTCTGGACGCGGAGCGCCGCCAGCAATTCGAGGATCTGCGCCTGGACGGAGGTGTCGAGCGCCGATACCGGCTCGTCCGCAATCAGCACTGTCGGTGACAGCGCCAAGGCGCGGGCGATGTTGACACGCTGCCGCTGCCCGCCAGAGAGGGTATGGGGCATACGATGCTGGTAGTTAGGGGCAAGTCCAACCTTCTCCAGCAATTCGACAACACGGTCATTGCGCTCGTTGGGCGTGCCTATCCGATGAATATCTAGGCCCTCGCGGATCGAGGTGCCCACGCTCTGTCGGGGGTCCAGCGAGGCCCCTGAATCCTGGAACACCGCCTGAACCGACCGCCGAAACTGGGAGAGACCGCTCGCCTGAAGGGCAAATGGGTCCTTGCCGCCGATCCTCACATTGCCCCCGCTGGGCGCGAGCATGCGCAGCAGAACCCGCCCCAGGGTCGACTTGCCCGAGCCGCTTTCCCCCACGATGCCCATGGTCGAGCCCGATGGAATGTTCAGGCTCACATCGTTCAGCGCCTTGGTGGCCTGTCGCTTCGCAAAGAGTCCCGAGCGGTAGGTAACGGACAGGTTGGTGATTTCGATATTCATGCTGCAACCCTCCAGCACCGGACCTGGTGGTTTTCGGCCTCGACCACTGGTGGTGCGCTGAGACAGTCGACGCCGGCGAGCGGGCAGCGTGGCCGGAACGCACAGCCTTCCGGCACGGCCTTCGGCTCCGGGGCATAGCCCTTGAGACGCGGATGGGCGCGGCCCGCCCCCGGCACGGAGGCCAGAAGGCCGGCCGTGTAGGGGTGACTGGGCGCCTTGAGGAAATCGCGGACAGGCGCGACCTCGATGATCTGACCGGCATACATCACCGCCACGCGATCAGCGATGCGCGCGACGACGCCAAGGTCGTGGGTGATGAAAATGACCGCTGCGCCGGAACGCTCCTGCTCGGACTTTATCAGCCGCAGGATGCGGGCCTGGACAGTCACGTCGAGAGCCGTGGTTGGCTCGTCGGCAATCAGCAATTGCGGACTACGCGAAACCGCCATGGCGATCATCACGCGTTGGCGCTGCCCACCGGACAATTGATGGGGATAGCGACCGGCCATGTCTTCAGGGTCAGGCAGTCCCACCTCGTCAAGAATACGCATGACGGTTTGCTGGCGTTCTTTCCTATCAAGAATAGGGCCTGAAGCCCGCAGGGCTTCTCCGATCTGCCGGCCGATGGTGATGATCGGATTGAGGCCGGACAGGGCGTCCTGCGAGATCATGGCGATCTGGGTGGCGCGGACACGGCGCATGTCCGCGTCCGTTGCCGTGACCAGGTCCATGGGCCCGTTGTGCCTCCGCAGCGTTGCCCGTCCCTCGATGCGGGTACGCACCGGGGTAAAAGGCGCCTGATTGAGGCGGACCAGCGCCTTGGCCAGGGTCGATTTGCCCGATCCGCTCTCCCCGACAATGGCGACGGTTTCGCCGCGACGAATGGTCAGGCCCGCGGAGCGCACAGCCTGGATGGGGCCGGAACCCGTGTCGAAGGTCACGCTCAAGGCGTCGATGTCGAGAAGTATGTCAGCCATTGTTCAACTCATCCATGCGATCGCGCAGCGCATCGCCTGCGATCTGAAAAGTCAGGGTGATGGCGACCACCACCACCGATGGCACCAGCGCAATCCACCAGGCATTGATCAGGTAGTCGCGGCCATCGCCGATCATACGGCCCAGCGACGCGGTCGGCGGTTGCACCCCCACGCCGAGGAACGACAGGCCGGCTTCCATCAACAGAACCCCGGGGAAGCTGAGCGTGACCATCACCATCATCGGCGAAATCAAATTCGGCAGGATGTGACGGCGGATGATCCAGACCGGCCCGCCCCCCAACACACGGCTGGATTCGACGTAGCCAAGCTCGCGCATATACAGCACCTGCCCGCGCACCAGTCGTGCATAGGCTTCCCAGCGCACGAGGCCGATCATCAGGATCAACACCCAGGTGTCGGTTCCCAGCACCGCAATGCCGCACAGGATGAGCAGCAGGTTGGGCAGCGTGATGAACACATCCACCAGCATCATGGCTATGCGGTCAAACCAGCCACCGACCAGGCCCGCGACGACGCCGAGCCCTATGCCAAGCACCGCACTGAAGATCAGTCCGAAAGCGGCAATGCCGAAGCTGGTGAGAATGCCCCACATCGCGCGAGACAGCAGGTCGCGACCGATCTGATCGGTTCCCAGCAGATGGTTCCAGGTGCCGCCATCCATCCATACTGGCGGCGCCATGCGAGCCAGCATGTCGACCCTGTTGGGATCATGGGGGGCCAGCACCGGAGCCAGCGCACCCAGCAACAGGATGAAGGCAAGAACACCAAGCGATATGGTCAGACGATCAAACCCGAGCGCGAAGATGCTGCGCGGTCGCCTGGCCGCGCGCACGGCAGCAGGTGGCGGAACAGCGGCCTGTGTCACTGCGGCTTCGGCCGCCTGATGGGCAGTCTTGAGTTCAGTGGACATGGTCAGGCTTCCAGTCTGATGCGGGGGTCGGCGACGGTGTATAAAATGTCGATCAGCAGGGTGATGGATACGATGATCGCGGCGTAGGCGAGCACGCCGAACTGCAGCACGGGATAATTCTTGTCGAGCACTGCATTGACCAGCACGCGACCGACGCCTGGCAGCGAGAACACCGTCTCGACAAAGATCGAGCCATTGACCAGCCCGGCAACTTCCAGCCCCAGCACCGTCAGCAACGGCACCATCGCGTTGCGCAGGATATGCGTCTGAGCCAGTTTGCGCTCGCTGATGCCCTTGGACATCGCCGTCATCACATGCGGCTGGGCAATGGCGTCCAGCATGGCCGCTCGCTGGTAGCGGGCCAGCGCCGCAATCATCGGAATGGCGAGCGTCAGCACCGGCAGGACATAGTGCGCCGCCGAATCCAGCCCCGTGGTCGGCAGCAGGCCCCACAGATAGCCAAGCAGCAGCACAAGACCGATACCCAGGACATAGTGGGGCACCGCGTAGCCGAGAAAGGCGAACCACATGGCGACTTTCGCCACGGCGCTCTGGCGCCACAGCGCCGAGGCGGCGCCAAGCGGGATCCCGATCAGTATGGCCAGCAGCAGGGCCAATCCGCCAATGGCCAGTGTCGCCGGCAGGCGTTCAGCATAGATCGACCACACCGATTCCTTGGTGAACAAGGATTGCCCGAAATTGCCGGTGAAGATGTTGCCAACGTAGATTGCAAACTGCTCTGGCAGCGACTTGTCGAGGTTCCACTCCTCTCGCAGCGCCTGCTCATGCTCGACGGTGGTGCCTTCGGGGAACATGCGCTCGAACGGCTCGCCCGAGAAGCGGACGGTGAGAAAGGCGATGACCAGTACCAATGCCAGCGCCACCAGGGCGCGCAGCAATCGGCCAGACATGAAATGGATCATAAAAGCTCCTGAAGCTCAGGACGAGGAGCAGGAGGCGGCAAGAGGCCGCCCCCTGCACTGACTTACTTGCCGACCGTGATCTGGCCCGCATGCAGCGGCAGAACATAGGGGCGGTAGGCGACGGGGATCTCGAACGAGATATCGTCACGCATGCCGTAGATCTCGTGGGGTTCGTACAGCAGGATCCAGCCGGCTTCCTGCTGCTCGAGCTCCAGCAGCTTGCGATAAGCGGTCTTGCGGGTTTCCACATCGGCGCCGAAGCGTGCAGCTTCGAACGTGGCATCCCATTCAGGGTGCGACGGTTTCCAGGTGCCACGCTTGGCGTAGTTGCTGTTGGCCGACCAGTGCACGTCCATCGCACCCATTGGGTCGGGATAGTACATCGGGTTGGACCAGGTGCTGATGTTGGTCTTCTGGTGGTCGACGGTTTCGACCTGCTGGAGTTCCAGGTTGAGGCCGCAATCCTGCCACTGCTGCTGGATCACCTGCGCCGCAAGGTTGCCGTAGAGGTAGTAGCTCTGCGTGAACTGGGCGATGATCGGCTCGCCATTATAGCCCGCCTCGGCCAGCAGCTGCTTGGCCTTCTCGACGTCGCGACCGCTATAGTCGATGTCGTCCATATAGAATGGCTCGCCATATTCCTCGAACTGGTGCGCACTTGGGACATGGGCCAGACCACCCCAGAGCCCATCAACCAGGGCCTGGTTGTCGGTGCACAGGCGCATGGCTTGACGGACCTTCAGGTCGACGGTCGGGCCGGAAACCTGATTGATGACCCAAACGTGGAACATTGGCCAGGTAACGCCCAGCTGGCTGATGCCATCGCGCTCCAGCGCCGGGGCCTGATCGGGCGGAATGTTGGCGACAAGGTCGAATTCGCCATTCACCAGACCGGTGATGCGCGAAGCCACTTCCGGCACGAGACGGAAGTCGAGCGTCTCGAACGGGGCCGCTTCGCCCCAGTAGCCATCAAAACGCTCCATCTGGGCGCGTTCGCCCGGCGTCAGCTGCACCACCTTGTAGGGCCCCGTACCGACGGGAGAGAGCAAGGCCTGATCGTAGCCGACGGCGTCGTAATGCTCCTTGGAGGTGATGCTCGCAGTGCTCAGCGACATCAACGCTTCAAATAGCGGCTCTTCGCGCTTGGTATGGATGCGAACGGTCAGCGGGTCGATGATTTCGACATGGTCGAAGTTGTAGTGGAACGTGCCCCAGGCCGAGGTGTATTCCGGGTCGGTGCCACTGAAGATCGGGTCGAGCGACGACTTGACGTCTTCGGCATCCATGGCGGTGCCGTCGTGCATCTGCACGTCGGCGCGCAGCTTGAGCTCCCAGATGGTGGGCTCGATCTGCTTCCATTCGGTCGCGAGACCGGGAACGAAGGACAGCGGACGTGCGAAGGGGTCGCGGGTGATCAGCGTCTCATACACTTGGTAGAGCATGGGAGCGCCGTCATTGCCCCACACATTTGGCGCGAACTTGGAGGTGAAGGTTGGCAGAGCCACACGCAGCTCCTGGGCTGCAACTGGCGTTATCAGCAAGGTGCTGGCCAAAAGCGCTGAGGTCAGCATGCTCTTGATAGTCATGGTGAAAGTCCCTGATTTGCGCCCCCTGATAGGGCCCTCAAAAAACCAGGACACCTGTCACCGCGCCGCATGACATGTCGGTGACAAACCCGATTGGTGCGGGCCGTGGTGGAGAAACTTCAACAAACTGTTACACCAAATACGCTATTTGGCGCGACGCGATGCCACCGAGACAGATTTCATGCCCCCCAGCCGACCCCCGATAGAAATCGAAGCCATCGCCGCCACGATCGCAGCGCAAATTGCCGCTGGAGAGCTCAGGACAGGCAGCAAATTGCCGACGCAGGTGGAACTGGCCGAACAGCATGGCGCAACCCGCCACACCATCAGGCGGGCGATTGAAGCCCTGGCCCAACAGGGACTTGTGCTGAGCCGACAGGGCAGCGGCGTCTATGTCGCGGGCCAATTGGTCGATTATTACGTCAAGTCGCGCACGCGCTATAATGACAACGTTCAGGCTCTGGCCCGAACCTCGCGGATGGAATTGCTGAGCCTGAATCAGCCCCGAGTCAGTGCCGAGCTCGCCCGCGACCTCACCATTTCGCGCCGCGCCCGCATCTTCGATCTGCGTCTGCTGCGCTGGACGGGACGTGATCCGTTGTGCGTCGCGAGGCACTATTTCTCCGCCGACCGGTTCCCTGATTTACCAAACCACATTAGCGAAGCCAGCGGCATCACCGACCTGATCCGGCGGCTCGGCGTGGAAGATACAAGGCGTAGCGACACCGCCATATCGGCGCGCCACCCCACCCGCGCCGAAGCTGAAATGCTGCGCATTCCTCAGGACAGCCCAGTCGTCGTCCTCGAAGGCCGCAATGTGGATACAAACGGCCGCCCGATAGAAATCAGCACCTCTGTTTGGCCGGCATCCCGCATCCGCGTTCATGTCTAGAAGCAAGCATGCACGGAAACCCTACGAAAGGCGAGCCATCGGTTTAGGTGTTGCACTCGTCCAAGACAGGTAGGTTTCGGGGCGGCAACGTCTATAAGCAGACGCACAGCCGAGGTCGTAATGGGCCACAGCGAGGATTCGACGGAGCGGCCGAACCAAAGCATCACATCACTCTTTATTCACCCCTGTAGGATTGCTGAACCGAAGTCCCTATCTGTACGAGCAGTGCGTACCCTTCAAAGGCTTGCTGGGCTCCATCCCCCACTTCCCTGATCATTTTGAGAGATAATATTACGAGCACCACCCATATTCGATCGGTAGCCTTCGATGTCGTGATGGCCGTGTGGACCGGTCTGTTCGCTATCGGAATACCTTGGTTCGCGGTTGTAGGTGGTCCGGAAAAGGCAATTCGTGCCGTTACTCGGCTTTGGGCGCGCGGGCTCCTAGGAGGCTTGCGAGTGGTAGTTGGTTTAGAGCACACGGTGAGTGGTCTCAGGTGTCAGACGCCTTGCCTAATCATCTCCAATCATCAGTCCATGTGGGAGACTTTGGCGTTCCTCGTGATGGCACCTGACGTTGCAATCGTCGCCAAGAACGAGCTGCTGAATATCCCGGTTCTGGGTTGGTATCTACGACGCTCTCCGATGATCATCATCGATCGCGCCTCCGGGGCGAAATCTTTCTCCATAATGTTGGAGCAAAGTCGAGAGGCTCTCTCGCAAGGGCGTTCAGTACTCATTTTCCCTGAGGGCAGCCGAAAAGGTCCCGGGGAACCGGTCAAGTTCAAGCGTGGTGCAGGGCTATTGTACAAGCATCTGGGTGTTCCCGCTCTTCCGGTTGCGCTTAACTCTGGGTGCTTCTGGAGCAACGCAGCTTCGGGGCCAAAATCACCGGGTACAATAGCGGTTTCCTACCTCCCGGTCATTCCACCCGGCCTGAGCGAGGCCGAATTTACAAGGATGACCGAGAGCATGCTTGAAGCCGAGCGGAGCAGAATTTCCATAGCGGCCCAAATCGACCAGCTGCCCGTTTAGGTTGCCAAATCCCGAAAGCTGCCGTCTGTCGTCGCTCAATGCATTATGTAAAGCCGTTGATTTGTCATTGCTATCGTTCCACAATGTTCGAGCAACCTAAAGGCTTGACCTTGATACCGTCGTTCGCGAACGTCCGAGTACGCTAAGTAAGAAGAAATGAGTGTGGGCCAGCCCTGTTCTGGCCCGTTTTTTCATGTCTTTTTCGGAGCGTTTTCCATGGATTTCCGCATCGAGGCTTACAAGCTCGAACAAAAAACCGAAATTATCGAACTGTCATTGCGGGCTTGGGAGCCGGTTTTTACCGCTCTCAAACCCGCAGTGCAGGCATTTGCATATGACGCATTCTTTCCCGACGGGTGGGCGGTTAGACAAGCCTATGACGTCGCGCAAATCCTAGAACATGAGGCCACCGACGTCTGGGTAGCGACCCATCAGGCCGAAATCTTGGGATGGGTCGGTCTTCATCTCCATCCAATCGACCAGATGGGCGAGGTACGGATTATGGCTGTTGATCCAAAATATCACCGGCAGGGAATAGGCACAGCGCTTCTGGACTTCTCGGCGGATTTAATGCGTTGCGAAGGGATGAAAATGGTGATGGTGGAAACAGGAGGCGACCCCGGCCATGCACCGGCCAGAGCGGTTTATGAAAGCGCCGGCTTTCAACGTTGGCCCGTAGCTCGGTATTTCCGAGAGTTATAAACTTGAGAAGCGGTGCACAAATCTTGATTATGCACCGCTTCTCTGCCCACAGCTTGCACGGTGAAAAGTCAGGTGCTCATCTGAACACAAATCACGTCTAACGAAAACGTTTGGTTGGGCGGCGACGTCAGCTTTTGACCGCAAGAGACCAATAGTCGCCAGTCCGCAACCCACCCCAAAAATGACATGGCGGCTGTCAACGGCGGAGTAAAATCCGGCCATTAGGCGGAGCAAGACCAGGCCACCTTTGGCGCGCACATGAGACCGCCGGGAGGGCATAGCCCGAGCGGGGGTCTCATGTGCGCGTGCGATTTT
>NZ_JBTMWV010000039.1:0-12666 GCF_054489345.1 Devosia sp. A369
ACATCGAGATGTTCTACAACCCGACCCGCAAGCACGCCCGCAATGGTATGCTCTCACCTGTCGAGTTCGAGCGACGACACCAAACCTAACCCCGAAGGTGTCTACAGAACGCGGGGCTATTCAGAAGGCAAATTTTGGTCGGGCAGGATTCTTTGAGCACATCGATAATGCCGGAGCGCTCAGCATCTGAGATGGATTGAGTGGCGAGGACGACTGCGCAATTAGCCTTGCGCAGAACCTTGAGCCATTCCCGAATTTTGTCTCGGAACACGGGATGGCCAAGCATCAACCAGGCCTCGTCGAGAACGATGAGACTCGGTGCGCCGGTCAGGCGCTTCTCGATACGACGGAACAGATAGAGCAGGACGGGAACGAGATTACGCTCACCCAAGTTCATCAGTTCCTCGATCTCGAACGTCTGAAATGACGACAGCGTGAGGCCATCCTGTTCGGCGTCCAGCAAGTGTCCCATCGGGCCATCGACGGTGTAATGCAGGAGCGCATCCTTGATTTCGCGCTGCTGCACGCCAGAAACGAAGTCCGAGAGTGACCGGCGCTCCGATTGCGCCATCAATCCGAGCTGACGCGCGATGGCATTGCGGTGATCGGGCGTGACCTTGACGCCTTGTAGTTCGATCAGTGTTTCGAGCCACTCAGCGGCCCAGGCGCGATCGCCGTCCGTTTCAAGTGATGCCAGCGGGCAGAAGGTGAGCCCCTCCCCTGCCCCGACATCGTAGTGATCGGCGCCAATCGCCAGCGTCAGTGGCAACAGCGACCGGCCCTTGTCGAAGGCAAATAGCTGGGCATTCTCGTAGCGGCGGAACTGTGCCGCGATGAGCGCAAGTAGTGTGGACTTGCCCGATCCGGTGGGGCCGAAGATCAGCGTATGACCCACGTCGCCCGCGTGCAGGTTGAGCCGGAACGGCGTCGAACCGCTTGCCACCTGCATCAGGGGCAGTGACCCGGCGCGGTAGAATGGGCATGGGCAAACCGGGCTTCCGGCCCAAACCGTGTTGAGCGGGATGAGATCGGCAAGGTTGCGGGTGTTGATCAGCGGCTCGCGGATATTGGCGTACCAATTGCCGGGCAGTGATCCCAGAAAGGCTTCAGTGGCATTCATTGTCTCGATGCGGGCCCCGAACCCTTCGGCCTGGATGAGACGGCGGATGCCCTCGGCCTGTTTGCGCAACAGGCCGTCGTCCTCGCCAAACAGCACAATGACGGGGGTATAGTAGCCATAGGCAACAAGCTGGGAATTAGCCTCGGCGATCGCATCCTCGGCTTCGGCCACCATCTGTGCCGCATCTTGGTCGATGGCTCTCGACCTGGTCTGGAATAGCTGGTCCATGAACGGCCGGACTTTCTGTAGCCACTTCTTGCGGGTGCGTTCCAGCTTTTGGCGCGCCTCAAGCGGATCGAGGAACATGAAGCGGGATGACCAGCGATAACCCAATGGCATGGCGTCGAGGACATTGAGGATCCCTGGCCAGCTTTCCGCGGGAAATCCATCTATGGCGACAACCGCGAGTTGCCGGTTGTCCACCAGCGGCGTCAGCCCGTGGTGAAATTCGGCTGTCACCAGAAAATCGAGATACATCGGGATTGCCGGCAGGCGAACCGGGTGGTTTTCCCCTACGGTGCAGAAGCGCACGAATTGCAGCAGTTCGTCGTAGCGCGCGATCCGGGTGCCGCCGTCTTCGGTTGCCTCTCGCGTCACCATCCTTCGGATTGAGAGCACATTGGCCATGTATTGCTCGAACTCGCGAATGGCCGTGTTGAAGGCACCCAGGGCGCTATCGCCAAACCGCTCGTTGCGCGCGTCCGCGTCCGAATAGATATAGCGGACCAGCCCGGATTTTCGCGGCTCGGGTGGCCTATAGGTCAGTATGATGGCGTGCTGGCTTTCGAAGTGCCCGTCGGCGGCTTCGAACCGCTGGCGCCGTTCGTCGTCGATCAGCCTGCTCACCTGGTCGGGAAAGTGAGATTGTTCGTGCGTGGGGTAGCTCGTGGCCGGAATGCGCAATGCTTCGACCTGGATCATCCATCCAGAGCCCAGCCGAGCAAGGATGGAGTTGATCTGCCTTGAGACCTCATTGCGTTCGACGTCGGTTGCGCTCTCGCTGTCCGGTCCGGCGAAATACCAGCCGGCCATAAGCGAGCCGTCCTTGAGCAGGAGCACGCCATTGTCGATCAGTCCTGCATAGGGCAGAAGATCTGAGAACCCAGGGCTCGTATTGCGGAATTGTTTAAGCGCCACCATGTCTCGTGCCTTCAGTATCGGCGCCAAGGCGATGCGGTCGGCCGGTAACTAGGCCGGTAGCGAAGGTGGCGGAGATAGACCTTGCGCATGAGCGGATCGGCTTTGCCCATCATCCGCAGTAATCCGATCACCAGCATCCAGATTGCGACGCCCACAACGGCCGAGATCGGCGTCAGGACCACAAAGATCAGGATGACGGCGGCAAGGCCGGTGACCAGCACGAGCTCGCGGTCGGCGCCGAACAGCAGGTTTGGCCGTGACAAGGCGCGATGGATGCGGACGCGCTGCAGTCGGCTGGCGACCTCAGCCATCGATCTGCTCCAAACCCGGGTCCGGATGCTCTACCTGGCCAATGGACGAGCCGCTCGAGCCGAAGAGGGCAACAATCTGGGTCGCGCCGAGTAGAATGCCGGCAACCAGAACCACATAGACCAACCGCCGGGCAAAGTCGTTGAGCTCGCCGCCGAAAATCAGCATGCCGCCGGCGATCGCCACGGCCGCGAGTGCTATCGCTGCGGCAACTGGCCCCGTGATCGACTGCTGGATTTGTTGCAGCGGAGCTTCCCAGGGCAACCCCCCTCCCCCGCTGGCCAATGCGGGTTGCGTGTAGATTACGCAGCCGACAAGGACTCCCAACGCTATTCCGATAGCCTTATGCGACATCGCGATGCTCCTCTTGATTGCAGGATTCGACGCGATAGCGGCCGTCCCGATAGCCTTCGACCAGAAGCACGTCTCTGACCCGACGGCCCTTGGGGACGCGCTCGATCCAGATGACCAGGTCGACAGCCTCGCCAATCACCTCTGCCATGGGCCGTTGACTTACCTCGGCCGTCAGTTGCTCCAGCCGGGTCAATGCCGATAACGCGTTGTTGGCGTGGATGGTGGTAACCCCGCCGGGATGCCCGGTGTTCCAAGCCTTCAGTAGCGTCAGCGCCGCGCCGTCCCTGACTTCGCCGACGATGATCCGGTCGGGGCGGAGGCGCATGGTGGATTTCAGTAGCCGGTTCATGTCGACGCCGTCGGTGGTATGCAGGCAGACGGCGTTCTCTGCCGCACACTGAATCTCGGCAGTGTCCTCGAGAATGACGAGGCGCTGCTCAGGACTGGTGGCAATGATCTCAGCGATGACCGCATTGGTCAGCGTTGTCTTGCCGGTGCCGGTGCCCCCAGCCACGACGATATTCATGCGGCTTTCCACCGCGTTTCTGATCATTGCGGCCTGATAGTCGGTCATGACCCGGTCCCGCACATAGCTGTCGAGCGCAAACAATCGCGTCGCCCGTTTGCGGATGGTGAAGACCGGCGCCGCGACGACCGGTGCCAGCAAACCTTCAAAGCGATGTCCGTCGATCGGCAGCCCGCCAGAGATGATGGGCTGATCCGCGTTGACCTCTGAGCCGAGGGCGTGGGCGACCGTGCCGATGATTGTTTCGGCCGCCTGCGCGGTGAGGGTTCCGGCACAGGTCATGGCCTCTCCAATGCGCTCGACAAAGAGCTGACCATCGGGGTTGAGCATGATCTCAACGACGAGGGCGTCATCGAGGGCGTTGCAGAGCGTGTGGCCTAACGCCTCGCGGAGTTTATGGACGAGACGCTGATGAGATTGGCGATGGGACATGACATTCCTCCGAGCGCAGTTGCGAAAGGCCCGCTTCAAGCGGCGTTCAACGCGTTGCAGAGCGGCTCTTGGCCAGCCAACCGCACCGAGGACACAGTGGCTTGTGTTGCCGGTACTGTGCCGGCGACAGCCATTGTGCTGCCGATCAGATGGGGTGTTCCGAGGCGAGTAAATGGGAGCCCCGCCCGCTTCAAAATCCGTTCAAAGCGTAGGTCGGTTACCGTCATGACCTGCGAATGCCCGTGAGCCATGGCCCAGTCCAGGATGCCAGCGAAGAGCATCATGGTCGCCTGATGCAGGCCCCGCGCTGTATTTGTCCCGCTGACTTCGGTGTCGATGCAAAAGCGAGAGCTCTCGATGATCTGGCCGCTCGAGGGCACGGGCACGCCGTCGAGTAGAACCGGGAATGTGCGCCCAAGCATGGTGGGGCCACACCCTGGTAGAAGCCGTGCACAACCGATAACGCGTCCAGTATTGCTGATGACCAGCACGTAGACCGGATCAAGCGCATCGTATTCGTCAATCTCGCGGTGGCCCGTGACGGCAACATCCCAGCCCAGGCGCTCACGAAAGACGCGGGCGCGCAGACGATGCATCTGCTCAATGAGGTTTGATGTTTCTCCGCCGCCTGGGTTCTGGACCGCAACTAGACGCATGGTGACTCTCCGCGTTGGTGTCGCGGCAAACAATCAGCAAGCGGCGTTGAACGCTATTTCGGTTAACCGAAGTCCCTCTCGGGCAAGATTGTTCGTTCACCCGTGAAGGTTCGCAAAACGGTTTTCCAGTCATGGAGGGACGGTAGGCTAGCGGCCTTGCTATTCATCCCAACAAAATAGGTGAAAGCATCATGTATTGGGAGGATGCGGGGATGTCGAAGAGACTGAAGTTCGACGTGTTACGCGACTGGCTATCGCTGGCGCACGACAAAATTGCCGTACAGAAGACCTTGCAGCGCTACGCGAACGAACACGACTTTGAATGGTTCACCTACTTGTCCTTGCACGAATCCAACGTCTATGGCTTGTCCAACTACCCCGAGGAATGGCAGCGTCATTATCTCGAACAACGACTTGTTTTGACGGATCCAGTCGTCGAGGCGGTCAATCCTAGGCGTGGCGCGTTTGGCTGGTCAGAGGCCGAGGTGCCTGTGCCGCCCCGAAAGGAGCACCGGAAGTTTTTCGGCCACGCCCGCAGCTTCGATATCCGTTCCGGTGTTTCCATCCCGATTTTCGGCGGATTTGGTAGGCGCGCGCTGATCACCTTCGCCTCCAGCCAGGCTAGGGCCAGCACTGAACTGCTAGCCGACGCCTTTTCTGTTCTTGCCCTCGGCGCGTTCATTGATGGGTTCCTCCGCGACCGGTACCCGGACATGATGAGTGCCGCCGACTGCCCGCTCACGGAAACCCAGCTTGAGACCCTGTCGTGGCTCCTCCATGGCAAATCAAACGCCGATATTGCGGTTCTCAGAAGCACGACGAAACGGGCCGTCGAATACCAACTTCAGAACATTCGCACGCGGCTCGACGTGGTGAATACCTACCAGGCTATTGGCGTCGCCGTGCACCGAAAATGGATTTTGCTGTGATCCGGCCTGCTAGCGCTAAGCGCTGCTCGGCACGGTGGGGACATAGCCCAATCGATCGATGAGATGATTGAGGGGCCACACGTTGGGCTTCGCTGTTTGCACGTGCCGCATGATACTCACGAAGCCGAATAGCGCATTCGGCGACATCGTTAGCGCCCACGAGCCAACACCAGCTGGAGTGTGCCATCCGAGCGGCAACTGCTGCCACGGGGTACTGCACGATACCCTTAACGCCGGCGGACCTTCGGGAAACCGAAATTTCGTAATCGAGGTATACGGTCTATTTTCATCCGGTGGCGCGGTTTTCCGTTCATAGCATCGCCAAATGGAAGTTGGCTTGTTTGGCCACGTCTTTACGCGAACCGACCAAGGGAATCGGACGGGTACCGTGCTCACGCGCGACTGAGTCGAAGTAGCCCAAGTTGAAGACAATTGCCCCAGATGCCTACAACGAGACGATCTGGCGACATATTTGGGCACCCTCTCCTTGGGGACGAAACGGCGCCAAGCCATGGTTAAGGCACGGAAATATCGTCACAAATCGGATTGCATTGGCTCATGAGCTGAGGACAACGTAAGGAGCTATTAACCATTAACTCCTTGCAAGCACAGGCAACTTCGGTATCGTCACGGTAAATCGGTGTGTGCGGCCGAATTTCCGTGACGAGAGAAAACCCCGTGAACACAAGCATAGCTCCCAATTTACAGCAGAATGCCGACGCCGATGAAACCATCGCGGCGCATGCTGAACTTCTCAGCTCTCAGCTGCAAGCGCTGAGCCAAGCAATGTTCCCGCCTACTTCGCAGAAAACCTTGCGACGGTTTACGTCCGGCGAGGCTGCTCGTCTGATGAGGATTTCGGATTCGACCCTTAGGAAGATGACGCTTGCCGGCGAAGGGCCGCAGCCTGAAACCACAAGCAACGGACGTCGCCTCTACACGCTGGGTCAGATCAACGAGATCCGTGCGCTCTTGGCGAGTAGCGCTCGGGGGCGCGAAGCAACCGATTTTATTCCGCATCGGCACGGAAACGAGCATCTGCAGGTCCTCGCCGTGACGAACTTCAAAGGCGGTTCGGGCAAGACGACAACCACCGCGCACCTGGCCCAATACCTTGCCTTGCAGGGGTATCGGGTTCTCGCGATTGACCTCGACCCTCAGGCCAGCCTCTCCGCCCTGCTCGGTGTGCTCCCCGAAACCGACGTTGGCGCCAACGAAACTCTCTATGCCGCGATCAGATACGATGAAGGCCGCAAGAGCCTTCGTGATGTCGTTAGGAAGACCTACTTCGACGGATTGGACCTAGTCCCAGGCAATCTCGAACTCATGGAGTTTGAGCACACCACACCTAGGGCCCTCATGGACGGCACGAAGAGCGGTGACGGAATATTTTTTGCCCGGATAGCGACTGCACTCGATGGAGTAGCAGATGACTACGATGTTGTTCTACTCGACTGCCCCCCGCAGCTGGGTTTTCTGACGTTGAGCGGGCTTTGCGCAGCTACTTCAATGGTTGTGACCGTGCACCCCCAGATGCTGGACGTGGCCTCGATGAGCCAGTTCCTTCTCATGACACGAGATTTGCTTGGCGTCGTTCGCGATGCCGGTGGGCGACTGCAGTACGACTTTATCCGATACCTCCTCACGCGATACGAACCGCAGGACGGCCCTCAGACTAAGGTGGCCGCCCTCCTCCGAAACCTCTTCGGAGACCACGTTCTAACAAATCCTATGGTGAAATCGGCGGCCGTATCGGATGCCGGCCTAACCAAGCAAACCCTATACGAGATAGGGCGAGAGAACCTCACCAGATCTACCTACGATCGTGCCATGGAGGCGCTTGACGCGGTGAACGGCGAGGTCGAACAACTGATGAAGGCCGCTTGGGGACGTTCATGAGGGCTGCTTTGGTCTCGCCCGCTAGTACAGTTGGGAGCTCCCAACTTTGCAGAGGCGGTGCTCAAATGGATCGAGTTGGGAGCTCCCAACTTTGCCAGTTTCGTGGAGGTAATGGATGAGCCGCAAAGACGCGTTGAACTCTTTGTTCCTGGGAAGGCCTGCCCCAACCACGACTGAAACATCGCCAGCCAAACACCCTGAACGCGTCCGCAGTGGAGCAATCGGTGCTATGGGCACGTCTCTCCAGGAGCTGACCCAGGGCGCTCGGTCCGCCGCCAAGCTTCAAGAACAGCTGCTGGCCGGCGATCATGTCGTTACGCTCGATCCTGCATTGATCGATCCGTCGCCTATATCCGATCGTCTCCCCGCGGCCCTCGACCCTGGCTTTGACGAGCTCGTTTCAAGCATTGACCGTCATGGGCAGCAGGTGCCGGTATTGGTTCGACCCAACGCGGCTGCGCCGGGGCGATACCAGATCGCTTACGGGCGACGTCGGCTACGCGCGCTTGCCCAGCTCACTCGTCCAGTGAAGGCCATTGTCCGCGATCTGACTGACGATGAATTGGTCGTTGCCCAAGGCCGAGAGAACTTGGACCGTGCCGACCTGTCTTTCATTGAGAAGGCGCTTTTTGCCAAACGGTTGGAGGACGCAGGCTACGATCGTTCCATCATTCTAGCCGCGCTATCAGCACACAAGGCCGACCTAAGCCGCTACATTACCATCGCCCGACGCATTCCTGAGGAACTGGCACGGCAGATTGGACCGGCGGCTAGGGTTGGGCGCGCACGGTGGAGCGCACTTGCCGAAGCTCTCGCAAAGCCTGAGGCTAGTGTCAGGATCGACGAGATTATTGACTCGGAGAGTTTTCGCTCTGCCGACAGTGACGGCCGATTCAACATGGTGTTCGAAACGGTCGCGCCTAGCGTGAAGCGCCCAGCCAAGGGCAGGGGGTGGAACTTGCCGGAGGGGCGGCGTGCGGCGCTAGTTGAGCGCCGCGGCTCCCAAACGGCAATCACCTTCGATGAAAAGCGGGTGCCTGACTTCGCCGCTTTCGTTGCAGCGCGGCTTGACGCGCTCTACACCGAATTTGTCAACAAAGAGGGGGGCAGCGAAAAAATGCCGTAGGTGGAGGGCTCTCCACCTCCTATTCAAACGCAAAAGAAAAAGGCCCCCGAAAGCGTATTCCGGAAGCCCTTCTCGACGTGTGGTAACGCGAGAATCGCACTTCCCCGAATCACAGTCAAGGCCTCGATTGGCCTTCACCGCTTGGCGGCTGGAATTCTTTTGTCTTACGCAAGGTGAAAGACAATGCAGACGCATATTTCAACGACGCCCTTTGGGCGGCGATCGCTAACGCTTGGCATGATTTCAAGCCAGGTAACGGCCAAGACAGCGCCGGTAGATGCAACAGTCCATAAGTGGCATGTATTTGCCGACATCAAAGAGGTGCGCATCGCGCTGGGCGCGACCGATCGCGCTCTGGCGATCCTCAACGCCTTGCTTTCGTTCCATCCTGACACGGCCTTCTACGGCGACAGCGCGCTAATCGTTTGGCCGTCCAATGAGCAGCTGATCGGTCGCGCCAACGGCATGTCGCCGGCAACGCTTCGACGTCATCTGGCGAACCTGGTCGATTGCGGCTTAGTCATTCGGCGCGATAGCCCCAATGGCAAGCGTTTCGCCCGCAAGGGGCAGGGAGGAGAGGTCGAAGAAGCCTATGGCTTCGATCTGTCGCCAATGGTAGCACGCGCGGTCGAGTTCAGGGAGCTGGCCGAGGCGCTCAAGGCCGAGAAGAAGGCGTATCGTCGCGTTAAGGAGCGGTTAACCATCTGTCGCCGCGATATCGTCAAGATGATCGACGCCGGCATTGAAGAGGGTGTGCCAGGCAACTGGGGCAGGGTGCTGCAGACCTATCAGGCCATCGTGGCACAGCTTCCCCGGACGGCCCCCCGCCAGGTCCTGGAGACGGTTGCGGCCGAGTTGGAAGATCTGTGGTCTCAGATCCGCGATGTGCTGGAATCCTTCGTTAAATCTACAAATATGAGCGCCAATGAGTCTCAAACTGAGCGGCACATACAGAATTCAAAACCAGACTCTAAAATAGAATCTGAAAGCGGCTTAGGATTAAAAGAAGGAACGAGCGGCAGCGCCGGTGATCCCGACAATGTGCGGAGCCTGCCGAAGCGCGAGCTGCCGCTGGGGATCGTGCTGGATGCCTGCCCCAATCTGCTTTGGCTGGTGAAGGGCGGCGGCGGGATCCACCATTGGCGCGACTTCCTGGCCGCCGCCGAGGTGGCGAGGCCGAGTTTGGGGATCAGCCCCAGCGCCTGGGAGGATGCGCGCACCGCCATGGGCGAACAGCAGGCGGCGATCACCATTGCGGCGATCTACCAACGGCAGGATCAGATCAAAAGCGCCGGCGGTTACCTGCGCAGCCTGTCGGATCGAGCACGGGACGGGAAATTCTCGGTCTGGCCGATGGTCATGGCTCTGGTTCGGGCCAAACTCGATGCGGCCAAGCTGGCCAATCGAGGGGTGGAAGCGGCCGCGGACGGGTTGGAGACGGCTGGGAAGGTGGTTCGAACGGAAAAACGCCTCCAAATCAGCGATAGCCTGCGCCAGAACCTCGACAAGCCTGGGACTCGTTCATGACCGCATGGCGGGAGGAACCAATAATGCCGGCCGGTACAAACCTCGCAATCGGCGCCCAAGACCACAATCTGAGGTGCGTTGGTTGTCGAAGTTGACAAAGTTGCATTAGAGCTTATCTTTGGCTCGTAGGAGATCATGAACATGGCAGAAAAAGCGCATAGCCGAGCTGCGGCCCTTGCCCCGAAATCGCGGAGTGGTGGTGTCCTGACCATGTTTACGATGAAGGGCGATCCGATCAAGGCGCTCTCCGGGTTCAAGCTGCCCGCTGGCGCGCAGGTTGCAATCGTGTCGGCTAAACCTGAATCCGTGCGTGCACTCCGGAAGTCGGCTTTTGGTTGGGTTTCCCGCATTACCGAGGTGGTGGAGAACCAGGGCGGCAAGACAGACGAGGTCGACAGCCTGGTGGTCAGTAAGTCGGCTTTCGAACCTGACGCGCGCAGTCGCGCGATGCTCGCGGGTATCCGTATCGCCCAAGAAGACCTCCGGGATGCTGGCGGGGCCTATGATCTCGAGCAGGTCCGCACGATCATGCTTGGCATATCACGGCAGGCCGTCGACAAACGCGTGCAAGATGGGTCGCTGCTTGCGGTACCTGGGCCCAGCAATCGCCGGAGCTATCCGACTTTGCAATTTGGGCGTGACGGTTCGGTTGTCGCTGGCCTGAAGTCGGTGCGTGAGGCGTTGCAGACCACCAATCCGTGGTCGATCCTCAATTTCCTGGCTCAACCCGATGCCCGTCTGGGCAATCGCAAGCCAATTGATCTGCTGAAATCCGGTGAGCTTGAGCTCGTGCTTGAGGCCGCCAGACGACACGGCGAGCAGGGGGCGTGAGCGGACCACTTCCCCCAGCAGATTTAGATCAACGGTCACCAGACCTTGTGACACTGCCTGCTGGCGAGACATTCCATCGCTTCTACACCGCAAAATGGGACCCGGTCTTCTTTGACTCTTCGTTGGACGGTCGTTTCAACGCCCCAGATGCGTCCTATGGGGTACTCTACGCAGCAAAGGAAGTGGAGGGGGCTTTCGCTGAGACGTTCCTGCGGAACCCGGGCCGCACCCTGATCGACGAGATGCTCCTTAGGCGGAAGGCCTATGTTCGGCTGAGCAATAGTCGCGAGCTGACGTTGATCCGACTTGCTGGTCCCGGCCTTGCCCGCCTTGGTGCGACAGCAGAAGTCGCTCACAGCGGGCTGCCCTACACCGTGCCGCAGGCCTGGTCGCTGGCGCTCTTGCAGCACCCGATTGGCGCTGATGGCATCGCGTACCATGCCAGACATGACGATACCGCGCTGTGTTACGCGCTATTTGACCGATCAGTGACCGCAGTGGTGGAATTAGACCGCGTTGTCGATCTGGATCAGGAATGGTTTTGGACAATCGCCGATCGCTACGGAGTTGGGTTGGCTCCGTAGGGAAGAGCTCGCCAGTTGAACCTCTGAGGAGGGAGGACAGAGCGGAATATTACGTCAACGAAGGCCGCACCGGTTCAGGCGAAGCCTGAGCACAGAGCACTGGTTTTCCGCGCGAAATACTTGGGTTGATTTCGGCTTGAATACGATGTTTGAGGTTTTCCTCTCCGATTGTCCCAGTAGCCGGTTGCCGCGCGATCAATTATCTTGGGGCTTGGTGGAGGCATGAGCCGGTATCAGCAGATAAGTTGCTCCGCAGCTGGGTACCGATTGGCATGCTAAACCATTGAACCTTATATCACAGGCGGGGTTATCCGATGGAGCCGAACGACCACTAAGCGTCTAGTCGCAGATCCACAAAACCGCCACAGAGGATATTAAATCTCCTATGATCGAAGATCTTTTTACCCGGAACAGACAGTGGTCCCAAGAAAAAACTGCGCGCGGACTATTTTGAGCGGTTATCAAATTTGCAGCGCCCTGAGTATCTCTGGATCGGCTGCTCGGATAGCCGGGTTCCGGCCAACGTGATCACCGGCCTGGAACCCGGAGAAGTGTTCGTTCACCGCAATGTCGCCAACCTGATTCGACATCCCGGACCGGTTGAAGCCAGTGCTCGATCAGACCGAACTGCTTATCACTCACCGCCGCGCTGATGGCCTCCTCACCAATTTGAACTGCACGATTAGCTGCCTTTAATTCAACAGACCGACGCACTAGCGTCATGCGATGACATTGCTTCAGATTTTGCTTTTTCTTCCCGCAGCTGCTGTCGTTGCAGCATCCCCCGGCGCTAACAATCTGCTGGCATTTGCCAATGGCAGCCGGATGGGATTTTTGCCCGCTACAATAGCGCTAGCGGGACGATGCCTAGCTTTTGTAGTGCTGATTGCTATGGTGGTCGCGGGCTTGGGAAAGTTACTCGAGGTTTCCGAACTTGCTTTTCAACTTCTCAAGTGGGCAGGGGTCGTTTATCTGGCGTACCTCGGCGTGAAGATGATCTTGGGCGGCAACTACGGAAGAGAGGGTGCTATCGACCCGATCGATCTTAGTAACGTTTACTCGCTGGCCCGTCGGGAGTTTGTTGTTGCCATGACAAACCCCAAAGCAGTCAGAGCTGGCTCGGGGAATCTGAACACGGGGATGAGTGGATTTTCTGCCTGACGGCGGCCAATATGGCCGCGAACAGGAGAGATCATGACGAGACGACCCCGCCGCAACCACACCCCGGCGTTC